>CAYRFY010000031.1:0-23070 GCA_964423635.1 uncultured Armatimonadia bacterium
CCCGGCAGCCGATCCAGCGCCGCGAGTAACGCCAGGTTCGCCAGCACATTGCACGAGCCCAGCAACACCCCATAGCCCATGTCGGTACTCTCCAGCTCTCGGCTCCGCGCCAGCCAGGCGACCAGCAGGATCGCGGCCGCCACCGTGAACAGGTACCAGAAGAACACCGGCCTCTCGCCCTCCAGGCCGGTGGTATGGAACCACTTCTGCACCGTCATGCAGCCCCCGTTCACCAGGAACAGCCCCAGCATCACCGCCGCCATCCCCAGCGTCAGTCTCCCGCCCCGTGCCCCCTCATCGAAGCCCAAGAGCGGAAGCGCGCACAACGCCAGAGCCACACCGGCCACCTGCACCGGCGCCAGAGTCTCACGCCACAGGACGAAGGAGAACAAGACGGGGAGCAGCACCGACAGGCCCAGGATCGCCGAGACAATGCCCACGCCGCGCCAGCGCATGGGGGCGAGGATGAGAAAGAACCCGCCTCCGTAGAACGCGCCCCCAATAGCGCCGATGGCCACCGTGCGCCAGTCGCAGGTCCAGAGGCCCTCGCGGGCGATCCACAGGCCGTAGAACAGGGCGGCCGCCAGGTAGTTGCACAGGCCCACCCCCAGCAGGTGCAGCCCGCGCCGCTGCGAGGCACGAACGACCAGACCGAAGCCGGCCATGAACACGACCGACACGAAAAGCGCGAGCATGTATGCCCCCCGGGCGGCAGGTGGAGCCTGTCGGCCTAGTCAATTGGGCCGCCTGCGTGCCTGGGTGCCATGGCCCGAAACGCGCAGGAGGAGTGTCGTCATGGTCCTATCGACGTGCTATCTCCGCGCCGAGCACGCGCTTACCCACTGGACGTCAGCGAGCCCCGCATATCCGAGGGGGTGAAAGAGCTTCACCGACCGGCTCAGGTGCCCCCCGTGAGGCCACGATTTGCGCCTACAAAACACTTGCCACCGCCGGAAGAGCCGGGCGGTGGCAAGCATCGCGAAGCATCCGTTGCGGCCGGTGTGCCCTACTGCACGCCGAGCCAATAGGTCTGCTGCGCGTCCAGCGTCAGGTTCACCTGGGTGATGTTCTGGCCCAGCATCTTGCCTGTGGCCAGGTCCACCACGCGCCTGGCATCGGGCGGCACGCGCAGGAAGTAGCGCCCGGTCTTGAGCGCATGCACGGAGATGAAGTTGCCGCTCATGTGCACGGCCGGGCCGGCCAGGCCGCTGGTGAAGGCCTTGGCCTCCTGGGCGATGTTGTTGAGCATCGCGCCGGCCAGCGCATTGGGTGCGGCGATGTACACCGTTGTGTAGCTGTTGCGCTCGTCGAGGGCGATGCGCTTGACCACCCCGGCGGGGCTCCCGTCCTCGGCGAACATCGCCACCGGCCGGGAGTTCGGATCCCGCGGCCAAAACGCCTGCCCCCGGCCCGAGAAGGAGCTGGCGCCATCCAGCGTCATGATCCCCATGAACAGCTCCGTCAGCGAAGCGAAGGTGGGCACATTCTCGGTCAGCGGGTGCACCAGAGTCGGCACCAGCATCGTCTGTCGAGCCTGCCCCTCCTGCGTCACCGTCTGCACGTCCGTGAGAGCCGACATGGCCTCCACCGAAGCCCCGGTCTCTGACAGATAGCCCGAGTCATGCAGCCACACCAAAGTCTTGCCATCGGTTTTCAGCTTCTCCTTGATGGCCAGGCGCTGCTCTGAGGTGATGGTGCGCACATTCATGAACACGAAGACCTTGTACTCCTGCAACTCGGGCCGGCTCAGCACGTCATCCAGATAGTGCAGATCGAAGGGCACCCCACTGGTCTCCAGCTCCATGAGCTGGTAGATCTCCGCCGCCTTCACCGAGCTGAAATAGTCGGTGAGATAGTGGTTGGCGCCGCCACCACGGATCACCACCACCTCCGGACGGAAGGTGTCCCTCCGCGTCAGTAGCTGTGCCGCCTGCTCGTGGGCCTGGGCGATGCCGGCCATCATCTCGGGAGCGTCGAAGTAGTGGTTCATGTCGTAGTACCAAAAGCCGCAGCCCTTGGCCAGACTCACACCCACCAGCTTCTTGTGAATCGCCTCCCAGGTGGCGGCGTCCGGAGCGGCGCTCACCCACGAGTCATAAAGCTCGCTGTGCCCCGCGCCGGTCCAGGAGCGCAGATCCAACTCCTGGAAGAACAGCTTCCCGTGCAGATCGAAGGAGTCGAAGGGGATATACCCGGCGGCATACCCCGGCCGCCGATAGGCGTAGTTGCTCATACTGGCCGAGGCATCTAGATTGCTCGTGGATAGAAAACCGTGGAAATCGTAGTCCGGAGGATTGCCATAGGCGATGGTGATGACATCCTTCTCGGCCTGGCTCTTCACCGCACCGGCGAAGGCGTCTCGCAGCTCCCACGCCGACTCGTGGGCAAACCGACGATAGTCCACCTCGTGCCCTCCGGGCAGGTACACACCGTAGGTCTCCACCCCCTCGCGGTCGGCGGGCACCGTCACCTCACCGAAGGCCCCGACCTGCCGCCCCCAGGCCGCCGACAGCTTCTCCACGGTCCCGTAGCGCTTCTCACACCAACGGGCGAAAGCCTGCCGGGTCGCCTCCGAGTGATCCAGCCGGTTGAACACCTGAAACTGACCGTCGTGCCCGCCGGTGATGTAGAAGCCCACCACCGCCTTCCACGCCTCGGTCGCGCGCAGGTGCCGCACCAGCGCCGCCAGCGCCTCGGAGGCGTCGGCGCGCCACTTGGCCGAGTTGTACGAGGGGTACCACCAGTAATGCCGGTCCGCCGGCGTCAGACCGGACAGCTCCGTGGCGAACCCCTCCACATTCCCCCACCACCCGTAAGCCCTTTGCCCCGTCCCATCGGCCCAGCAATCCTGCGGATTCTCCTCGCCCCATTCCCGGTAGGGGTAGATGCCCACATCCACGATCAGGTGGGCCTCCGGGTTGCGGCGCAGGGCCTTGAGGATCGCCTCATCGGCGGAGGCGAAATCGAACTTGCCCGCCCCCAGCCAGGTGCCCGGCTCGTTTTTGATGCTCCCCAGGCGAACCGACACAGTCGCCAGGTTCACCCCGGCCTTCCCGAAACGGGAATAGTCCCCCTCGGTCTTGTACGGCTCACCCTTGTACAGTACCGCCGGCACCTTCTCACCATTGACGGTCAGCACGCGGTGACCGAACTCCTCGCCCACCTTCGCGGTGGCATTCTCGCGACCGGCCAGTGCCACAGCCACCTGCTCGGCGGTGAAGGGGGTCTCGAACTCCGTGCTGCTCGCCGTGGTGCTCCTCGTACCCGGCGTGAACTCCAGATCGTCCAGCCAGACCGTGGCCGGGTTGCCGTACAACACGACATGCAGGTAGACTTCGCCGTCCTCGGAGGGCTTGTGGGTTACCACACGCTTCTCCCACTTGCCCTTGGGCGAGTTGACCAGCAGACTCTGGCTGGGCCACCCCTGGCTCTTGTCCACGGAGTCGTAGGAGAGGTTGCCGTCCTTGGGGCCCACCCGAAACAGCAAGACCGTGGGAATCTCCGTGCCCTGCGTGTGGTACCAGCCCCGGAAGGTGTAGACCTGATTGGCCTTCACCGGAATCGGCGAGGTGTGGCGCAGGATCACGAATCCCACGGGATTGCCCTTGGTCAGCTTCATCGAGTGCGCACCATTGCGCACCGTTGCTCTGTCCCGCTCCGCGGAGCCCTGGGCATCCCCGCGCAACACGATCTCCCACAGCGCCTGGTTCTCGAACCCCGGGTTCTGGATCAGATTCTGCTCCGCGGCCTCCTGAGCCGAGCACGGTGAGCCGACCGCAAGCACCATCGCCAGGATCGGGACCGCGATTCCCCACAGTAGTTGCCGGCGGTGACGGCTCCACTCTTCCTGCGCTTTTCGGTGTCGCATGCGGCCCGCCTCCTATCAATGGCCCTGCAAAGCGCCGTCGCCCCCCTCACGGCTGCCGCCGTGCATCGCGGCCGCCGCCGGCCCGGCGAGGGCCGAAAACGCCCATCTCATGGCCCTGAGGTTCGCTGCCCGGAGAGACAATCCCTTCCCCGGCACCTGCCCCGAAGCCGCCTGCCCCGGGGGCGCTGCAACGCCATCTGTTCCCGCCTGAACAGTGCGGGCCTCACCTCGCCCTGTCTCCGCGAAGAAGGTCCGACGGCGACGGCCGGGAAGCTATCGACGATAGATGAGCCCGCCTGCTCGGCGACTGTGCTTTCGTCGCCGCAATCCACGTCCAGTCATCCTCCCGGAGGTGTCCGGTGCACCGATTCGCCATCCTGTCGCTATTGCTCGTCATCACACATTCGGCCCTGGCCGCGGGCTCGGGACTGCAGGAGGGGCCCCTGCTCGTGGCCGACGACTTCCAGCGCTTCACCGCACCCGTCGAGGACCTGGGCACGGCCCCTGAGACCACCTACCGCTGGCTCAAGCGTGTACCGCTGCAGGACGATGGCCCGGCCGCGGGAGTCGTCACCGGGGCCCAGGGAGAGCTGCTCGTGCGCTACAGCTCCGCCCGGGCGCCGCAGGACACCGGGGTGTGGCTGGAGGGCCTGCAGTTGGCGGACGCGACGGTGGAGCTCCTCGTGGGCCCCTCGCTGATGGCCGACCGTGGCCATACGGCGCACCTGAGCTATCGCGCCGCATCGGGAGACGCCGCCGCCGGCCTGCGCCGGCCGGGGGCCTACCATGTAGAGCTGTGCGGCGATTTCTCCGGCGCCCGTGATCTCAAGCTCTGGCACGGCACTCACCTGCTGGCCGCGGCGGACATCGCCCCCGCGCGTGACCCCGGACGACCCTTCCGCCTCAAGGTCGGCTTCGCGGGCAATCGTCATGTGGTCTGGCTCGACGGCGAAGCTGTCCTGGAATACTGGGAGACGGCCCCGGAGCGCGAGGGCCTCGGCCTCATCGGTTTCGGCGGCTTCTACTCGGCGGGGGGCTTTTCGGACTTCCGGGTCCGCGCCGCCACCCTCGCCGCTCCCCTCACCCCGGATAGCCCGCCCGCCGGACGCTTCCCACCCCTCGTCTTCCAGGGCCGCCCGTTCTTTGTCCTGGGCACCTTCGACCGCCCGGCTGCCGACACGGGGGCCTGGCTCGCCGCCGGCGGCAATGCGGCGATCTGCGCCGTCCCCGACCCCGGAGCGGCCCCGCAGACCTGGCGGCAGGAGATGCAGGACACCGCCGATTGGGCCTCGACGCACCAGGTGGCGGCCATCTACTATCCCCTGGTGCCGCTCTATTCCACCGTCGACGGTCAGGCCACGGTCACGCTGCCCGAGGAGATCCCGGCGAAGAGAGAGGCCCTGCAGGCCATGCTGGAACTGACGGCAGACCACCCGCAGACTCTGGGCTACTGGCCCTTCGATGAGCCGGAAAACCACGTGTACAAAGCCCACCGTCGGTTGGGCAACGAGTCGGATACCGACCTGGCCCGCTGGATCGCGGAGGGCATGGGCTGGACCTACGAGACGTTCAAGTCCGCCGATCCGGACGCCTATGTCATGCCCACTATCGCCTGGTGGACCACGTACAAGGACATCGCCACGATCTACGACGTGAATGTGCCCAACGAGTACCCCACATACCTTGAGGACGCGGCGCTCACCGGCCCGCTTTACAACGTGGTGCACGATGCGGCCCTGGCGGCCGACGCCGTGGAAGCCGCCGGGCGCAAGGGCTTCGTCTACATGCCCGGGATCTTCGACAATCTCGGCAAGCCCTGGCGAGCGCCGACGCTGCGGGAGCTTCGCTACACGATGTTTGCTCCCCTTACCCAGGGTGCGGTGGGCCTCCTGCCGTGGCGTCTGGGACGTTGCTCGCCCGGGTACAAAGAGGCGGTGGTGTATCCGGTGATGCGCGAGGTCGACCGCCTGCGCCCCTGGCTCATGGGCCGATGGGTGGATGGGGCCGTTCACTCCGATCGCGACGCGGCGACGGCGGACTATCTCACTGAGTTCCCGGTGCGCATCAAGACCCTGGCCGAGGGTGACGACGCCCCGATGGTGGAGGCGCCCGGTGTGCCTGACTGCTCCTACATGGTGCGCCGCCATCCCGACGGCAGCCACATTCTGCTGGCGGTCAGCAACCGCAAGGAGCCTCTTGACGTATGCTTCAACATCACCGGCCTGGGTGCCGTGTCGGCCACCGCCCATGAGGCCCTGGACTTCCGCGCCCTGCCCATCGTGGAGGGAACGCTCACCGACTATCTGGAGCCCTTCGCGGTGCGCGCGTACATCATCCAGCCCCAGTAGGGGCCCCGCCCGCCGTACCCATCCGCCGTAGCCCTCTCCTGAGCAGCCGCATCGCGAAGGAGAGGGAAAGCGGGTCCCGCCGGCGGCACCCGCAGGGAGCGGCGCCGTAGCCGTCCGCCGTTCCGCGCCACGGCCGTCACCGGCGCGCAACCAACGAATAATCCCTGCGCGCAACCGGCGCGCGAATCTGCTATACTATCGGTCCGCATTCTCGCCGGCGGTCGCAGCGGCAGGCAGCCGTGGGACGCGTCCGCCGCACGGCGCCCCCGGCCTGGCCGGGATCGCCCCTTGATGATCGCACTCTGACAAGAGATGAAAGGTCCTGTCGCATGAATAGGGAAGCTGTGGTGCAACTGGCCGAGGTACTGTCCGCGGCCGTGGGGCCGCTGAAGGCCCTGGATGCCGAGCAAAGACACACCATCGATGGTCTTTTCGAGGCCGTCGATGACGAGCTCACCCTCACCGACCTGGGCACCAAGGCCGCGGCGGCCTTGGCCGAGAGCGGCGAGAACCTCCGGGCTCACTACGCGTTGGCGATGTATCAGGAGCTGGCCGGCGAGGCCGAGGAGGCCGGCCGGGGGTTCCACCACATCGCCAGAGAGCTGGCCGCCGCGGAAGACTGGGCCGGGGCCAGGGAGATGGCACTGCGCGCTCTACCCCTGCGACCCGACTACCGCACGGTCCGCCTGCTGATGAGTGTCCTGGACCACCTGGAAGAACTCGAGGATGGGCAACGCGGGCAGGACCTGGCCGTCGCCCACGAGAGCTGCCCCGATTCCCCGGACCTGCTCTGGCTCGAGGCACAGCGCGCCGACGCCGTGGGCAATGTCGATGAGGCCGAGAGGCTGGCCGGTGAGGCCCTCAACCAGTTCGTCGCCCATAAGGAGACCGACCGCGCCGAAGAGCCCCTCCTCCGTGTCCTGGAAAGCCACAGCGTCTACGCCTACCGCGATCTGCTCAAAACGATCCCCCGGATGGTTCGCGCCGATCTCCCCCAGCTCCTGGACACCACCCTGGAACTCGCCGCCTCGGGCATCGAGCAGCTCGGCCTGCAGGGCGAGCTGGCCGGCGTGCTCGAGCGCATCCTGACCAAGCGCAACGGTTTCGAGCACCTGCGGCCCCTGTACGTGCAGTACCGTGTCAAGAGTCTCGGTGGCACCAAAGCCGTGGATGCCTTTGTCAGGGACTGCGGTGTGGCCGACCCCGACATCCCGCTCCAGGACGCTCTGGCCGCTCTGAAAGAGCGCTTCAACGTGCGCCCCGGTGCCTTCGTGGAGCACACCAACTTCGGAGTCGGTCGCATCGTCGCCCACGACGAGCAGTTCCTCGTGATCGACTTCAAGGACAAGCCCAAGCACCGCATGGCCAGGGAGATCGCCCGCCGCTCGCTGCGCACCCTGCCCGACGGTTGTCTGCGAGTGGCCCGTTTCGTCGAGCCGGAGCAGATCGCCCACGAAATCGCATCCGATCCCGCGGCCCTGCTGGTGCGCGCCCTCACCGATCTGGGCGGAGAGGCCAAGGCCCGTGACCTGCGCGAGTGCCTCGCCGGCACCACCGTCCCGGAAGACCATTGGTCGACGTGGTGGAAGAAGGCCCGCGAGGCGGCACAGGACGACGACCGCGTGGATACCTCCCAGGCCTTCCGCCAGGTCTACAGACTGCCCGGCGAGGGAGACGACGATGAGGTGGAGTTGCCGCCCCTGCCCGCCAGAGGCGGACCGCAGAGCATCGTGACTTTGATCGAGCGCCTCTTGCGCCAGCATCCCGAATTGGAGCAGCAGGCCAGGGCTCACTATGGGGAGGAGCTGGCCAACCGCGCCCTCGGGGCCGGGCGTGACGGTGTCGCCGCGGTGCCCACGCTCATGAGATGGATGCCCGAGCGGGCCGCGGAGTGGACCGAACTCGGGCGGCTGGCCGTGGCCAGAGAGCCCGGCGTCTCCGCCGGCGTCACGGCTCCCCAGCAGCAGGCCCTCCTCGAGATCGGTCTCCAGGGCGACGGCTGGAAGGCGGCGGCCCTCACCGCCATCTCTTCCCGCTTCCCCCCTGTACGCGACAGGGCCCTGACCACCCTTCGCCAGCGCCTGGGAGATCAGTTCGAGGCCGAGCTCACCGAGGTCCTCCTCGACTGGACCGACTGGCCCAATGCCAGACTGGCCATCGCCCGCCTCGCCCTCTCCGGCACCCTCACGGGCGTCGAGCCCTGGGACCTCCTGGCCGGCGTCCTGGGCATCATGGCCACCTCACACTCCGCCAAGCTTGTCGAGGCCGCCTTGGACATGCTCGAGCCTCAGGGCAAGCTCACCGCGCTCGTGGCCCAGGCCCCGCCCCCCGAGGGAGAGCAGAGGGAGCACATCCAGCGCGCTATCCGCCAGGTGGAGTTCTGCGAAGCCGGTGTCCAGCCCCTCTTGCTCGTCCTGGACGAGACGCCCCACAAGTCGCTGCGCGAGGAACTGGGAACCGGAGCCCTGCAGGAGGAAGAGGCCGCGGCGGCGATTGCCATCCACTTCGAGCCCGGCGTCCTGCTCATGACCCGCCTCACCTACGAGCAGAACAACGCCCGCATCCGCGACCTGCAGCATCAGTTGGCCACCGCGATCCCCAGAGAGATCGCGGCCGCCCGGGCCCTGGGCGACCTCAAGGAGAACGCCGAGTACCACGCGGCCCGCGAGCGCCAGGGCATCGCGGACGTCACGCTGCGCTCGTTGCAGTCGCAGATGGAGAGCGCCCGGGTCATCGACGACATCCGCTTCCCGCCGGACACGGTGGTGGCCGGAACGCAGGTGCGGGTGCGCGACCTGTCCGACGGTTCGGAGCGCAACATCTGGCTCCTGGGCCAGGGCGACAGCGTCCAGGACAATAGCGTCATCAACTATCTGGCCCCGCTGGGCCAGGCTCTGGTGGGCAAGAAGGCGGGAGATGTGGTGGAGCTCAACACCGGCGCGAGCCCCCAGCGCCTGGAGGTCCTGTCGGTCGAACGCCGCCTGCCCGGCAAGTGAGACAGGCCCGGGCCCGCACGTCCGACGGGTCCGCCATTATGAGCTGGGCGAGAGCTTCGGCCTCTGCAGCGCCGGGCTGCGACCCTCCGCCGCGCCCGGGCCGACAGGACGGGTGGCTGCGGGCCCGCGCGCCGATTGCTTCCCCAACCGACAATGCCGCATCATCACCCCCTGTTGCCGCGTCTCAGGGGGTGACTGCGTTTCTGCGGGCCGGGCACAGAGGGTCCGAGCACGAGCGGGTGCAGGGGCCCGGACGCCGCGGTCCTTCTCTTCAGCCTCCCGCGCCCGCGTCTGCCGCCTGCTCGCGCGGGGCTCCGCCATGCCCCCGACGATCCTGCGCACCGTTTGGCGACCACAGGCCCGGTCCGGGCGGCCCGGACGCGCCACCTGGCCCACAACCCAGGGACGGGAGCAAGCCGCCTTTGGCCCCACGGTCTGCAAGACCCGCAGAGCCGACCAGTGGAGGGTCTCCAGCTCATCCGTCCCCAGCAGCGCCGGAAGTCTGGGCCTCAGATGCTTGGCTGTCACGATGGGGAGCCTCCGGAATCGCGCCCGGCTCTCTCTGAGATCAGATCGAGCACCCGGCGCACGCCATTTGTGTCGTCCTCGGCTGTGACCACGACCTGAGCATACTGCGCCGACGGCACGACCCACTCCTGCTGCATGGGCCTGACGGTGCGCAGATACTGGTCGATGCAGAACCGTACCGACCGACCGCGCTCGCCCACATCCCGCAGCACTCGCCGCGCCAGGCAGATGTCGGCGGGTGTATCCATGTACACCCGCAGGTCGCAGACCCCGCGCAATTCCGGGCAGGCCAAGACGAGGATTCCCTCCACCACGATTACCGCCGCCGGCGAGACGGTCTCCCCCTGCTCGCACCGCCTGTGCCGCGTGAAGTCGTACAGCGGCTTGCGCACGCAGCGACCGGACCGAAGCTGCTCCAGGTGCTCTACCAGCAGGTCTGTCTCCAGTGCATCGGGGGTGTCGAAGTTATGCCGCTCCCGCTCCTGAAGCACAAGGTGCCCCAGATCCCGGTAGTAGTCGTCATGGCTGATGAGCAGGCAGCTCGCGGCGCCCAGAGCGTCGCGCAGGGCCCGGCAGAAAGTGGTCTTGCCGCAGGCCGATGGGCCGGCGACGCCGACGATGAAGGGTCTGCAGCGCTGAGCAGACAAAGGGGCCTCCGCAGATGCCGCGGGTATGATGACCGCCGGGCTTCGCCGTGCCGGAGCCATGCCATCCCTCGCCGCGGTGCGTTTCGAGACGACAGCGGGAACAGAAGGTGGCCGCAAACCCGGCACGGACGGCGACCGATTCTCCCCTCAGATTATGCCGGGATTGTCCGGGAACGCAACCACTTGCGGCAACATCCGGCGTCGAGCCCGCCGCCCGCGGGAACGGCGGGCACCGTGGTAGCGTTGGGACCAGTAGGACTTCGGGGCGCAGGAATGGTGGTGCGCTCCGAGCCGGGGAGTCTCGAGCATGATCGCCTTCGGACCGGTGCCGTCCCGACGGCTGGGCAAGAGCGTCGGGGTCAACAACATCCCACCCAAGATCTGCACCTATTCCTGCGCCTACTGCCAGATCGGGCGTCGCGGCAAGATGCAGATCCAGAGGCAGGCCTTCTACGAGCCGGAGCAAGTTCTGGCCGATGCGCGCGAGAAGGTACAAGCGGCCAGGGCCGCCGCGGAGCCCATCGACTATCTGGCCTTCGTCCCCGACGGGGAGCCGACGCTTGATAGCAATCTCGGACGCGAGATCGAACTGCTCCGAGAGATAGGTCTGCCCATCGCCGTCATCACCAATGCATCACTGCTGTGGCGCGGGGACGTGCGCCGGGAGCTGTCGGGGGCCGACTGGGTCTCGGTGAAAGTCGACGCCGGCCGCGAGGAGACCTGGCGCCACATCGACCATCCCCATCGCGAGCTGCAATACCCGGTGCTTCTGGAGGGTCTTCATCAGTTCGCCGCTGAGTACTCCGGCCGCCTGGTGACGGAGACGATGCTGGCGGCCGGGATCAACGACAGCCCGGAGGATGCCGGGCTGGTCACGGATATCCTGGCGGGCTTGTCGCCTTCCACGGCCTATATCTCCATACCCACGCGCCCCCCCGCCGACAGCCGCGTACACGCCCCCGATGCGGCCGTCATCAATGCGTACTATCAGATCGTGAGCGCGCGCATCCCCCACGTGGAGTACCTCACCGGCTACGAGGGCAACGCCTTCGCCGCCAGCGGCGACGCGGAGGCGGACCTGCTGAGCATCACCGCGGTGCATCCGATGAGGCAGGACGCGGTTCAGGAACTGTTGGGAAGATGCGGTGCCGAATGGGATCTGGTGGAGGGTCTGATCCGCGAGGGCAAACTGACGCAGAACGAGTACGAGGGGAACCAGTTCTACCTCAGGGCCCGCGAAAGGCGCTGAGGGCGGTAGACGGTATCGGCCGTCCGCCGTTCCTGGGACCGCGGGTCGCCGCTCAGCGGGACCCGCACGGAGCGGCGCCGTCTGCCGTTGCCGTCCCCGGGACGACCAACGCCTCACGACCATCGACCCACCACCGCTGTGCCCTACTCCGCCGACTTGGCCCTCTTCCTCCCGCCCTTCTTCTCCGGCTCCAGCGCCGCCTGCAGCACGTCATCGATGGTCTCGGCGAAGATGAACTCCACGTCACTTCTGAGCTCCTCGGTCAACTCCGCCACGTCCCCCTCGTTGCGTCGCGGGACGACCAGCGTCGTCAGCCCCGCCCTGCGGGCCGCCAGAGCCTTCTCCTTCACCCCACCGATGGGCAGCACCCGCCCCCTGAGCGTGATCTCGCCGGTCATTGCCACATCGCAGCGCACCGTGCGCCCTGTAAGCAGCGACACCAGCGCCGTGACGATGGTCACACCCGCCGAAGGCCCGTCCTTGGGCACCGCGCCGCCGGGCACGTGTACGTGCAGGTCGCTGCTGTCGAAAAAGTCCTCCACGATCCCAAGCCTCGTGGCATTGGCCCGCACGTAGCTCAAAGCCGCCTGCGCCGACTCGGTCATCACATCCCCCAGTTGCCCGGTGAGCTTGAAGCCCTTGCCGCCCGGCATCCTCGTGGCCTCCACAAACAGGATGTCTCCGCCCGTCGGCGTCCAGGCCAGCCCCGTCACCACCCCCGGCTGGGTCACGCGCTCGCAGACCTCGGGAAACACCTTCTGCCGCCCCAGGAACTCCTCGAGATTGGCGGCGGTCACCGTGGGCAGGTCCTCTTGCCCCTCGGCCACCTTCCGCGTGATCTTGCGGCACACCGTGCCGATCTGCCGCTCCAGGTTGCGCACCCCGGCCTCTCTGGTGTAGTTGCGGATGATATCCCGCAAAGCGGCGTCGGTAATCCGCAACTGCTTCCCCGTCAGGCCGTGCTCCTCTCGCTGCCGGGGCACCAGATAGCGCTTGGCGATGTGGAGCTTCTCCTCCTCGGTGTAGCCGGCAAGCTGGATCACCTCCATACGGTCCAGAAGCGGCGCCGGGATGGTCTGCAGCACATTGGCGGTACAGATGAAAAGCACCTTCGACAGATCGAGGGGCACCTCCAGATAGTTGTCGCTGAAGCTGAAGTTCTGCTCGGGATCGAGGACCTCCAACAGGGCCGAAGAGGGGTCGCCGCGATAATCGGCACCGACCTTGTCCACCTCGTCCAGCATAATCACCGGGTTATGGGTGCCCGCATCCCGGATGGCGCGGATGATGCGCCCGGGCATGGCGCCCACATAGGTGCGGCGATGGCCGCGGATCTCGGCCTCATCGTGGGTGCCCCCCAGCGACATGCGCACGAACTCCCGGCCCGTGGCCCGGGCGATGCTGCGGCCCAAAGAGGTCTTCCCCACTCCCGGCGGGCCGACGAAGCACAGGATCGGGCCCTTCAGGTCGCTCTTGACCTTGCGCACCGCCAGGTACTCCACGATCCGGTCCTTGATCTTTTCCAGGTCATAGTGGTCCTCGTCCAGCACGCTCTGGGCCTCCACCACGTTGAGGTGGTCCTCCGAGGACTTGCTCCACGGCAGCTCGATGAGCCACTCCAGATAGGTGCGGATCACGCTGTACTCGGCGGCCGCGGGATTCATATGCTCCAGACGCCCCAGCTCGCGCTCCGCGGCCTCCAGGGCCTTCTCCGGCAGACCGGCGGAATCCACCCGCTCTCGCAGCTCGTGGACCTCCTGCCCCTCCTCATCCTCTCCCAGCTCGCGACGGATGGCCTTGAGCTGCTCTCGGAGCATGTACTCCCTCTGGCTCTTCTCCATCTCCTCCCGGGCGTCCGTGCCCACCTTGTCCGCCAGCTCCAGACGCGTCAGCACCCGCTGGGCGTGGCCGTTCACCAGCTTCAGACGGGCCAGAACGTTCCTTTCCGCCAGGACCTCCTGCTGCTCCGGCACTTCCAGCGGAATGGCGGAGGCCACCAGGTCCGCCAGTGCCGACTTGCTGGTGAGGTTCAGGGCCTGTACGTAGGCCTCGTCCGGAAGATAGGGCGATAGCTCCACGATGCTGCCGAACTTCCGCAACAGCGCGTGGAACTGGGCATCGGTCTCGGCCGAGTCGCTTTCCTCGTCATCCAGCCCCGCCACCCGGGCCATCACGAAGGGGCTATCCGCCACCACATCCACCACCGAGATGCGCTGCATGGTGCGCAGCACCAGGCGCCGGGAATCGTCGGGCATCTGGATCATCTTGTGGAGGGTGGCGACGACCCCGACCTCGTAGAGATTGTCCGCCGTCGCCGGACCGTCCTCGTCTCTGAGCGTGACGAGGGCCAGCAGGCGGTCGGCGGCCACCGCATGCTCCAGAGCACGACGCTCGTGCTCCTCGGTGACAACCACCGGGAGGACCATCCCCGGGAAAGCTGTGACCACATGCAGGGGCAGGACCGGGAGGGTCTGCGGAAGAACCGGACGCTCCTTCGGAGCGCTCTCTTGTATGTCAACCATCATGATCTCTCCAATGCTGACGGAACTGCGTACAGGAAACCCCCGGCGGCGCGGCCGTCGCCGGGGACGAGCCACCGGACGGCCGGACAGCCCTGCCCGCCGATGGACGTGGGGCCAAAGACCGACCCCGTCCGTCTCAAACCGGGGCCTGACCCGACTCGGAACCGCCCTCGCGCCGCACCTGGACGTTACGCCGGATCACCTGGGTATGCAGCCTCGGTAACTCCACCACCAGGAAGCCCGCCTCATACCGCGCCGAGGCACGGGAGGCATCCACATCCGCAGGCAGCCGGAAGCGACGGGCGAAAGCACCGTACTGCACCTCGAGATTCAGACAGCGCATGGTGCTCTCCGCCGGAGCCGGCATCCGCCGCCCCACGATGGTCACCGTCCGGTCGTCCTCCCCCGTGGTGATGTCCATCTGCTCGGGATCCACCCCGGCCACCTCGAGACGTATCAGATACCCCCCGGAGGTCTCGAACACATCGGCCGGCGGCGCGAAGGCGCCTCCCGTGGCACGAAGCGGCTCATCTGAGAGCAAGTCGGCCTCCGCGTCTTCACCCGAGGGCCGTGAGCATCCGTAGCGGAAGAAGTAGGATGGCATCTTTGCCTCCCATTATAGCAATGCTCGAAAGTACCTTTAGTGCATTGCACTCAATTATACTAGACCCGCCCGCCAAATGCAACCCCATCTCCCCCCACACCATCACCCCGAGAAGGTCATCCCAACTCCAAGGCGAAGCCTCTGCTGTCTCTACCGCCACCACCACGGCCATGCCCGGCGCCGTCAACGATCCCGGAGGCCTCCCATGCGCCTGCCGGCCCTGCTCGCGATCACCGGTATTCTCCAGGCAACCGCCGCCCTGCCCGCCGTCACGGTGGACACCCAGGCCATCGGCAATGACCACGTGCGCCTGCAGGCCGTGGGCGATGGCGACACCTGTCGCGGGGTCCTGGTGCTGGTCGACCGACGGCCCCTGGCCACCATCGACCTCGGCCCCGCGGGCGCCATCACCTCCGCCTGGCCACAGGGTCGCCACACCCCCCACGGCGCCGAACTCGTCCTCCGCCCGGTCCTGGCAAAGCCCGCAGGGATGCTCGGGCCTGGGTCGCACGTCACCATCTCCCTGGGCGACGACGCGCGCCGGCCCCAGATCGCCTTCCGGCTCGACCTGGAGAGCTTCGACGCCGCCGGCTGGCAGGCGGTGGCGGGAGGCCCCGTCCCCTTCCATTACCTGCTGTGTCACCTTCCCGGCGCCACCATGCACTATCACGGCGGTGCGCTGATCCCCGCGCCCATCGTGGACCCCTTCCCCATCACGGCCAAGACCTACATGGCCGGCGAGTGGGAGGACGGCTGGACGTATGCTCCGGCCCTCGCAGGCTGGGCGGTGCCGGCCATCGGCCTTTGGAATCCCGATGCGAGCACTTTCGTCGCCTACGACTTCAACCAGGCCCGCCACACCGACCGCTCGGACGCCTACATCGCCGGAGCATGCAAGATGGGGGCCCGGCGGGCCGAGCACTTCTGCCTCGTCCACCCCTACCAAAGGCAGTGGGTGCAGCTCACCTATCCAAAGACCCCCTGCTCCGTGGCCTCCTCCTGCGAGCTGCTCTACTCCCGCGGGCTGCCGGACAGTGCGGACCCCAACCGCTTTGTTCTCCAGCGCCTGTGGACCCAGCGCCGGGAGCTGCTCCCACCGGTGCCCCGCATGAACGACCTGGCCTGGATCCCGCGGTATGACGCCTACAGCCCCTCGGGCAAGATCGAGCCCACGGCCGCAGGTACCGGGCTGATGCACCCCAGCGGCCACACCGGCCTCGAAGGCGCCTTCGTGGAGGAGGGCGCCTCCATGCTGGGCAACTGCTTCATCTCCGACGGCCTGATGCGCGCGGTGCTCGCCAGAGGCACCGAGGGCCTGGCACAGCTCCAAGAAGACCTCGAGTTCCTCATGGACAACTGCACCTTTGTGGAGCGCAACGGCGACCAATGCGCCACCTGGGTGGAGCCTATCGCCGGCAAGTTCATGGACCGCTGGGGCGGCGAGCGCTGCGCCGGGATCTACCACACCCGCAGCTTCCACATCGGCGCCGGGATGCTGCTTGCGTACGAGCACACGAAAGACGAGCGTCTGCTGCCCTTCATCGATGGCGTGTACAACTGGTGCAAGCACTATCTCTATACGCGAAACGGCGTCTGTGACCTGCCGTGGGCCATGTTCTGCCGGGCCGGAACCGCGGCCGGAGAGAACTTCCTGCTCAACTATCGCCGCGTCTTTTCCGACGATCCGGAGCGTGCCGCCAACTGCGACGAGGCCCTGCAGCTTGCATTGACATCCCTGTACAAGGTGCTGTGGTTCTACACGGCCGACCCTGAGCTTGCCGATGACCTCGACCCCACCTTCCTCAACCAGGCCGTCAATGATGCCCGCTGGTGTGGCCGGGTCACGTGGAATGAGTGCGGCTGGGTGCTGCGAACGATGGTGCCCCTGTACTGTGAGACCGGGGACGGTTTCCTCAAGTACCTGCTCCGCGGATCGCTGGAGCGGTACTACGCCGGGTTCCGCGAGGACGGCGGGATGGCGGAGAACCTCCAGGTGTTCGGGGAGATCGAGCTCAAGGGCCTGCGCACCGCGGGCTTTCCCGACGCCTGCCACGGCGGCATCGTGCGGAGATGGGCGCGGCCCTCGGGGGATGCCGCCCTGCGTGTGGCCATGGGCCAGAGCGCCGCCATCGCCTTCGGTCTGGGCACCACGGCCTATGACGTCTCCCAGTACGCCTTCTCGCCTGCGCCCGGATACCGCTTCCGCCTGTCCGCGCTGCACGGGGGCCCCGACCGCATCAACCTCATCGCCACCGCCCCCTTCAGGGACCTGCGGGGCCTTGGAGTGCGCATCGACGGCGAGCCCGTGGCCCCGGAGCGGCTGGAAGTCAACGAGGCCACGCGCGGGGAGGACCTCTACATCCGCGGCGTGCCCGTGGGCGCCGTGGTGGAGATCGGCGACACCGAGGGTGCCCGGCCCGCGGCGGCCGAGGACATCCCGTACCGCGCCGGTCCGGCCCCCACCGCCGACGGCTGGCGAGCCGAGCCGCTCCCGGACCCGGTGCCCCTGGGCACACGGTGGTGGGAGGCGGAGGACTGGTACGGCCTGACCCCGGGCCCAAGGACCATCTGGGGCATCCCCCTCGAGCCCGCGGTTGTCGACGGCGGCGTGGCGGCGCCGGGGGAGGGACGGGTGTTTCTCAACAGGCCGGTCCGGGCCATCCTGGCGCTCTTCGGCGCCCCGCGAGAGCAGGTACCCCCCGCCGGCGAACTCCGCGTGCAACTGGCCGACGGCACCACCCGACAGGTCACGCTCTCAGAGGGCGTCCCTCTGGACCTGTGCAACGGCTTCCCGCTGCGCCGCTTCGAGACCTATCTGGCCCCCATCGACCTCGGGCACGAGGCTCCGGTAGCCTGGGTGCAGGTCACCGAGGGCACCCTGCTCGCCCTCACCACCGCATCGGAGCAGGCCGTGGGCCTCGAGGAGGCTCTGGCACGAGTGGAGCGGCAGCGTGTGGCAATGCTGGGGGTGCGTACGGCACTGCAGATCCAGACGCCCCACCGGCGCTGCGAAGAGGATCGTCCCTGGGCCACGACGGCTCTCAGGCGCCGGTTCCGGCTGACGGTTCCTCCCACCGGCCGCGAGCTGTACGACGCCATCGTGACGGTCAAGGAGGACTTCGCGCTCCTCATGCGCCAGGTGGGCGCCGGGCCCTTCGTACCCCGCAGTTTCGAAGCTTTCGAGGTCCTCCCCGGCGAAAAGCCTCGCCCGGTCCCCGTGCAGTTCGACCATCTGCCCCCCAGGGGCCTGACTCGGGGCGAGCTACTTGTGAGGATGCCCGGCCGCACGGGGCCGCGACAGTCCCGGAGCTTTGATATCTACTTCGGCCCGCGAGAGCCGGTCGTCAGTTCCGGGGTGCGGTGCGAGATCACCGAGGATGCCGCCACGGTGAAGACCGGCCCCGGCGGGCTGCGATTCGTCTTCACCCTCGGCGGCGAGGGCCCCGCACCCCGCTGGACGGAACTGCGCTTCGATCTCAACGGCGACGGGCGCTTTGCTGAGCGGCCCAATGTGCTGGGGCCCTCGGGGTTCAGCGGAGGTGGCGCAGACTTGACTTGCGTTACAGACCGGGTGACGTGGTATGATTTCGGAGCGCTTCAGACCCGCCCGGCCTCGGCCCACGTCCTGCACCAGGGGCCGCTGTCGGCGACGATCATGGTCTCCGGGCTGGAGATGTGGGGGCACGGCTCGACCAGGCAGATGCCCACGAATCTCGGCACCACCTCGGGCACGGGCCTCAAGGGCGAAGCCCGCTGGTACTTCCGGTTCTTCGCCGGCTCTCCCCGGATAGACAGTTGGGTGGACTACCGCCTCTCGGACGCCGACACGGGCTGGACCCGCCCCCTGCAGGTGCGCTACGGCCTTAAGCGCTGGGAGCAGGGGGCCACGCCCACGCTCGCCGGCGACGCCTATGCCCGGACGGAGGACATCGCCCTCCTGCCACAGGTGTCCGAAGCCACCCGGATTCCGCCGCGGTGCCTGTTCACCCCCGACGGCAATGTGCTGCAGGTGAGCTTCTCACAGTCGGACGCCGAGGGGGAGTATTTCACCGGGCGCTGGACCACGATGCCCGGAGGCCTGGATGAGGCCCGGTACGAGACCGCCCTGACCGGAATCCCTGTGGAGCAGTTCTCGGTGGAGGAGCTGCGCTCCACCGGTCCGGTGGCCACGGAGCCCGGCCCTCAGGCCCCGGTGCTCTTCGATTCCACGGGCGGCAGGGGCCCCGCGCCCCGGCCCGGCTACCGGCCTGTCGCCATATCGCCGGACGCGATGAACCGCGACCCCTCGCTGGAGGCCGAAGAGTCCTTTTGGCTGGCCGGTGGCGGCGGCTTCGCCGGCGGGTTCTCCCACAGCCACCCGTACAGCGGCGAGGTTGCCGCCGACCTGTCCTGCTCCGAAGGCGAGATCGCCATGCTCCAGACCAATGGGCGCGGCTCCGCGCTCATGGGCCTGCAGCCCGAAGCGCCGTACGAAGTCGGCCTCTTCGCCAAGTGCTCGGCAGGTGCCGGGAAGCTGCACGTGAACTTCTACGCACCGGGCTACGACTTCCCGCACGCCCAGGCGACGCTGCCCGCGGACGGCCGCTGGCACCAGGTGAAGCTCAAGGTGACCACCGGACGCTTCGTGGCCTCGAGGCCCGAGGGCGTCTTCCCGCTGCCGGACGAGACCGCACCGGCCCTGCGCATCTGGACGTACCACGACGCCCAGACCGTCTACGTCGATGAAGTCACGGTGCGGCCGTGGCCCGAGGACGAAGACTGACGCGCCGGCCGCACACCGGCTCAGGCGCGCACAACACAACCGACCCGACGTTCCAGGCAAGGACGACCACGATCTCGATGAATCGATTCATGACCCCATCCCGCTCCGCTCCCGGCCGCAGCATGCTTCTCTTTTGCCTGCTGTGGCTGCCACTCGTGGCGGCCAACCCGGCTCGGGGAGCGCAAGTGCTGCGCATCCCTCATCTCGGCATGCAGCTTCGCGTGCCCGAAGCCTGGCGCCTGCTGGAGCCCCCACCCCAGTCCGGCGCCGTGCTGGGCTGCAGCGACGACCCCGACGCCCGGATGGAGGTAGTGGTCTGGCAGCCGATTGCCGCCGGTCTCTCCGCCGCGGCAGCCGCCCGCGCCCACGAGCAAGTCCTGAGCGCGAGCTTGAGCTACGCCCACCAATCCGCGCAGGATTTCACCGCGGCCGACGGCTCGGAGGCCGTGCTCACCCAGGGGCTCGTGAAGACCTCAGACGGTGCCCCCGCCGCGGCGCTGTTTTCCGCCTACTGCATCGACAACACCTACTATGTGCTGGGCACCTTCTGCGGCCCGGAACAGACCGGGCAGGTTCTCACCGCCTACCTGACCGAGGCGATGCGGACCTTCTCGAGGATCGGCACCCGCCTGCCGGAGATGCTCGTCGCCGCCGCGCCCGAGACGCGGCCCACCACTAGTCCCACCGCGGAGGACCCGCTCCGCCCGGAGCCCGCCACCGTCACCGCGGACCCGCCACCCACGCCCGACGATCCGCTGACGCCCGACGCGGACCCGGGGTTGCCTCTGGCTCCGACCGCGACGAACCCGGACCTCCCCACGCCACCCGCCGATCCCCCGGCGGCCGTGGAAGACCCCACCCCGTCCCTGGTTCCGCGTGATTTGACGCTCCACCGCGACCCGCTGGGCTTCGCCATGGCGGCCCCCGAGGGCTGGACTATCGGCACCGAGGACGGCTGCGTCACCTGCTGGCCCCCGGAGCGCCCGCGAAAAGCGGGGCTGGTGATCTGGCCCGTCCTGTCCGGTCAGGGCCCGGGCGAACAGCGGGTACAGTTCCTGGCCCGCAGCCTCGCCATGCACCTGCGCACCACCTGGCGCACTCTCTCCACTCGCCGAGCCGGCGAGTCGGACCGCGTCTGGGTCTGCCGCGGCGAGATGATCGTCGATGATGAACCGCTCCAGGCCGTGGCCGTCTTAGCCCGCAGCGAGAATCTCGACGTCGTCACCCTTCTGCTGGCCCGAGACGGCCTCTCCGCCGCCGACCGCCTCACCCTCGCCCGCGCGCTGAGCAGCTTCGAATCGGTGCCCCTGTGGGTGGATGCCGGACCCTCCACGACGCCCGGCGCCTGGATCGCGCAGGACGGGGCCCTGAGGGCCGAGCCGCCCCTGGGCTGGGAGGTCTCCGGTGGCGTGGTGCTGTACAATGAAATGCCGGCCATCGAGGTGCAGGGCGTGCACAGGGGAACCGGTGCCCGCTTCTATTGGCGCCAGCCGGAGCTGCCCTGCCTCAAGCACCCCTCTCAGGGACTACTGGACGCCGGGTGGAAAGAGGGCGCCCACTTCGCTCCCGACCGCGGAGTGGATTCCCTGGTGCTGGCCGGGAGGGTCAGTGCGGTCACCGCCTGCCGCGATCGCACCATGGCCGGCAACAAGGTGGGCGTGACCAAGGCCCGGGAGCTGCTCACGGCCGGCGCCATGCTGGAGGGCGGTGAGGGCGCCTATGCCTCCACCGAGACCGCCGAGATGGTCACCACCTGCATCGGGGCGGTGGGCACGGCGCCTCAGGAGTTCGGCCGCGACTGCTGGATGGTGGCGACCCTAATGGTCGAGGCCACCCAGGACACCGTCGCCTCCACCTTCGCGGCGCTCCGTGCCTTCATCGAGAGCGTGCGCCTCCTGGACGGCTGGCCCGCCACCGAGGAGCAGCGCGGGACGCTCAGGGCCCGGGTGGCGGGAGCCAGGGAGGCCGTCCGGGCCTTGCCCCCGGCCCCCGGTTCCGGCGACACACCGGCCACCGTCATCCCCGCCCTCAGTCATCTCGTCCCCGACGGATCGGCCCGGGCAATCCAGGGCGAGGTGCCTGCGGAGCTCTCCAGGCTCTGGGGCCTGGCCTCCTCAGAAGACACGGCGCGGCGGCAGCTTCCGGAACTGCTGGAGGGCGTGGACGGGATCTAGCCCCCGGACGGCAGATGCCCGCCGCGCTCGTGGCAAGAGGCCGCCGGGCGCGCGGCGCGACCCAAAAACGATACCGGCCGGCAATGCCGGCCCCAACTACACGCCGGCTCGACCGGCTCGCGGAGGACGCAATGCCACAGGACGTGCCAATCGATACCGTCATCCACGGGGAGTGCGTAGAGCAGATGAACGGCCTCCCCGAGAAGTGCGTGGACCTGATCTTCGCCGACCCGCCCTACAACCTGCAGCTCTCCAAGGACCTCTTTCGTCCCAACATGACCCGCGTCGACGGCGTCGATGACGAATGGGACCAGTTCGAGAGCTTCGAGGCCTACGATCGATTCACCACCGCCTGGCTCGGCGCATGCCGCCGGGTGCTCAAGGACACCGGCACCCTCTGGGTCATTGGCTCGTACCACAACATCTACCGAGTCGGCAAGATCCTCATGGATCTTGGCTTTTGGACTCTCAATGATGTCATCTGGGTCAAGACCAACCCCACCCCCAACTTCCGCGGAGTGCGGTTCACCAACGCCCACGAGACCCTGCTGTGGGTGAAGAAGACCGGTGACCAGACGTACACTTTCAATCACCACGCCATGAAGGCCTATAACGACGGCAAGCAGATGCGCAGCGACTGGCTCCTCCCGCTGTGTCCGCCGTACGAGCGCGTCAGGCTCAATGGGGAGAAGGCCCACAGCACCCAGAAGCCCGAAGCGCTCCTGGAGCGCGTCATCGTCGCCTCCAGTCTTCCGGGCCACATCGTCCTGGACCCCTTCCTCGGCAGCGGGACCACGGCCGCGGTGGCCAAGCGTCTCGGGAGGCACTACATCGGGATCGAGCAGGACGAAACCTATGTCAGGCTGGCCCGGGATCGCATCGACGGCGTCCCGGCCCCGACGCCCGAGCAACTCGAGGCGCTGATCCCCCCGGACGCCAAGAAGCCCCCGCGCGTGGCCTTCTCGCGCCTGCTGCAGTCGGGCCTGCTAGAGGCGGGCGACAGGCTGACGCTCAAGGGCACCGGGGATGTGGCCATCATCCAACCCGACGGGTCACTGGTCTGCGGCGAGCACAAGGGCTCCATCCACAGGGTGGGAGCTCTCGTGCAGGGCCACCCGGCCTGCAACGGCTGGGACCACTGGCAGTACACCGACGAGCAGGGCACTCTCCGCCTCATCGACGAATTGCGCGCGCAGGTGCGGGAAAACGACAGTCGCGAGTCGGCCAGTCACGAGTCGCAAGTCGAAGGCTAACGGCGTCCACGGCCCTTTCGCCCCACGGCCGTCCCCGTCATTGCCCTTCAGCCCTCTCCTGGCTCCCGCAGGGAGCGGCGCCGTCCGCCGTTCCTGGGACCGCGGGCGTCTCGCCCGCA
>CAYRFY010000032.1:0-23017 GCA_964423635.1 uncultured Armatimonadia bacterium
GGAGCGGAAGGCGTACTGCAAGAAGGCCAGCTTGAACACGTAGAAACCGGCGTCCTTACCGAACAGCGGGTCCGTCTGGCCGAAATCCACCGCATGGGTGTACTGCAGCCACTGCAGCCACTTGCCGCTGGCCACCAGACCGGCCATCAGGCCACCGATGGCGGAGAAGATCAGCAGCGCCTTGTCGGCGTACTGCTCCACCTGGGCCCGTTCCTCGTCAGGCAAGAGCCGCTTGCCGATCAAGGTGATGTTATCGGGCAAGGGCTTGCGCGCGAACCGCAGGTTGGCCCACAGCCAGGCGAAGAAGATCACGCCGACCACGACGCCCAGCACCAGCCGGGTGCTGAGGATAGTCGTGAAGACCTCAGATTGCCCCATGGCGCCAAACCACAGGAAGTCCGTCCACATCGTGAGCGCCTTGGCGATGAGAATCAGCGCCAGGATGACCCCAAACACATAGGCCGTCAATTTCGATGAGACCGTCACGGCTCGTCCTCCGTCTCTGTCGCTTCATCGTCCTGCGCCGCCGGCGGCGGGCTCGACCCCTGCTGGGTCTCACCCAATTCGACGGTCTCCATCAGCTCCCGGAACTTGTCCACCTCTTCGGCGGCTTCCAGATCGCTGAACAGGATCTGCGATTGCGCTAAAACAGCCTCGGCCACGTAGATAGAGGCGCCGCAGCGCAGGGCGATGGCGATGGCGTCACTGGGCCTGGCGTCCAGTTGACGCACCACTCCGTCGGGGCCCCGCAGCGTCATCAGCGCATAGTACGTGCCGCCCTCGAGCTTGACGACCTCGATCCGCTCCAGTACCTGCTCCACGGCGGCCAGTGTGTCGGCGAACAGGTCATGGGTCAAGGGACGCTCGAACTTCTCCCCCTGCAGCTCCAGGGCGATAGAGCGCGCCTCATAGGTACCGACCACAATCGCCATCAGGCGGGTCTGCTCGACGTCCACCAGGATTACCAGCGCCTCACCGTCCGGGCTGAGACCAATCTTGTGCACCTGCATCTCGACCATGAGCCATCAGTCCCGTGTCTGGTCTGATCGCGCGGTCGCCGGGTGCCCAGAACACAAAGGCCTGCCGGCTTCTCCGACAGGCGATCGGGGCACGCGTGGCGAACCTACCCCCGCACCTAGCCTAGTGTAACACAGGGTCTTTGACCAAGTCAACGAATGTGGCCGCGGGTCCCCCGGCCGCCCCACCGGAACCCGGGCAAGGCCCTGCAACCCTTCTCCCAAGTCCACCACCACATACGGCTCCCCCTCCTCGCGCGGGCCGGCCATCGCCACCGGCGCGAGCGACGAAGCCCCGTCCCCGGGCACAGAGACGCGAAAAGCGCCCCGGGAAGTCCCGGGGCGCTCAGTGGGTCAGAGCGACTGTCTGCGGCTATTCGGGCAGCGGCGGTGGGGTGTCCAGGCCGGCCACGCGGAACTCGTACCACTCCGAAGTGCTCTCGGCGCCGGTGGTATCACGCGCCACGACTCGCACCAGGTACTGCTGGTGTGCCTGGCTACCGTCGGCGGTGGGGGTATTGTTGTTCGCCGGAACCGCGTAGTTATAGCGCCACGTGCCGTCGTAAACCGTGGTCTGCTCGATGGGTAAGAAGGGCAACTCAGCGGCCGTGGGCAGAGAGATCACGCCGCTCTTGGGGGTCTGCAGCTCGAATCGCAACGCCTTGAGCGCCCCGACGTCGTTGGTCTGGATACCATTGCCGTCGCTGATGGCGGCCGTGATGGTCACGATGCCACCGGAAGCGGGGACCGGGTTGTCATTGCTGTGGGACACCAGGACCGACCCGATTTGCGGGGGCAAGGCCGGGGTGATGACAACACCGGAGCTGTGAGTGAGATTGCCCACCACACCGGTGACCAGGAACGAGCCGGCTGTGCCGGTCTGCAGGGTGCCATCGGCGAGCATGGAGTTCGCCCCCACATCCGCGGTGAGACTGGATAGCACCCATGTGGGCTGGACATTGACTTTTGAGCCACCGACGTAGACAGAGGCGCTGAACTTCAGCATGCCACCCTGCTCGACGGTGGCCGATCCGGCCGGGTTGATCGCCAGTTGAGTGGGCGTCCCGGTGGTCAGTGGCAAAAGCGCGATGGTTGTCTGCGTAGTGGAGCCCGCTCGGGTGGCGGTCGGGACGCGGGCGCCCTGATAGTCGCCGGAGCTGGGAGCACTCACATTGAGGTAGACCGTGCCGGCGGGCAGTCCGGTGAGCGTGAAGCTGCCGTCCGCTGCAGTGACCGTGCTCTGCCGCGTGGTGTCCTCCGAAACGGTCACCCGGGAGACGGCCGACGCCACGGCATCACCTCGGACGACGGTGCCCGTGACCCTGGCGTTGTCCGCGCTGGGGACGGGTCCCATCTGGCCCGCGTCATCTCCGTCGTCGCCACCGTTACAGCCGATGAGAGCGAGTGCAAGGATGCATAGGGAGATAGCGATTGCAAACCGCGACATGTGAGAAGGCCCCCTCAGAAGGGAAGTCGGCTCGCTTCGATCATCCGGTGGGCAGCCGGCACGCACCGTCAGGCCCCGGCCGGGCCCGACGCGGGCCCGACACACGGCTCAATCCGTCCTATTGTAGCTTCCCAGGCCTCCCGGACGCAAGGCCGACCCGGGGCTTTTTTAGCGCCTCAGGCGCAGAGGGCTGAGCGCCGACACCTCGGTACCGTCCTCGGCGCGGGCCGTGACCCGTACCAGGTACGAGCCCTGCGGCGCCCGAGTGCCGGTATCGCTGCGACCGTCCCACAGCACCACATTGGCCCCCGCCGCCCGCACCCGGCTGCTCTCGACGGCCCGCACCGCACGCCCGGCGATATTCATCACCGAGATATCGCACGAGGCGGCGCAGGACAAAGTGAAGGCCACCTGCGCACCCGCCGCCGTGCTCTGTGCCGTCAGCGAGGCCACACGCACGCCACCACCACTTTGGGATGCTTCGACACGCAGGTGTCGCACCCCTTCTTGCCCTGCGGTACGAACCCAGTAGCCGGTCTGATGCCGCATGCTCACCCGCTTGTCGGTATCCAGGTCGTGAAGCGTCAGGCTGTAGTCATTGGGCACTGCGCTGAGGTCCGGCCACAATAGTTGCACGGCGTCTTCGCCCGCGGGACAGGTGAGCTCCATGTCCCAGCTCATCTTGGGTTGCGCGACGGCCTTGAAGGAGGTGGCGGCCCCCGCCCCGCCGGAGGTGAACACCAGCTCCGGGCGACCGGGCAGGGCCGGCGGGCTGAGGATGGCGTCGCCGCTCTCCCGGACGCCGCAGTAGTTGGCGCCGTCGAGCCCGGAGCCGCCGCGGGCGATGATCTGTACCACCCACTGGCCGTCGGCGCCGGAGGCCAGGCCCTCACCGGCCGCACCCATAGCGCCCGCCGTTCCACTGGGCCTCGCCAGTGTCAGATTGCACGACTTGCCCGCGTATACCCACATCCCGCCCCACGTCGGCACCGAGGAGACCGAGCCGTATAGCGGATGGACGAGGTCGTAGTCCTTGGTGGTGCGGTTATACAGCCAGCAGTACGCGCGGAGATAGCCGGCCGCCTCGGCACTCTGCAGGTCCATGGTGTTGCCGCCCACGGTCACCGTGGAGGCGTTGAAATTGAGAGCTCCGAAGTACGGGTTGCCCAGTTGCGTCCAGCCCGGGGTGAGCGCGATGCTCACATTCCCCGCCGGGGCGGAGGTTCCGCCGGGCGTCACGGTCACGGTGCGCGGCAGATTCACGAAGAACCCTTGTCCCAGCTTCATCTGCGGCTCGGAGGCCAGGGTGCCGTCGGGGTACGTCTCGTACGTTCCGGTGTTGCTGTTGTATCGGGCATAGGCGAAGGTCGAGGCATCGATCCCGAACAGCCCCGAGGGACGGCGGTCCAGCGGGATGATCGGGGGGCCGATCATCTGGACGCCGGCGGGGAAGGTGACCGCGCCATTGGGGAAGCTCTGCACCGGCCCGGAGGCCACGACTTCCTTGCGCTCGTTGCCGGTGGTATCGTAAGCCGTTACCGCATAGTAGTAGTCGGCCCCGTCCACAGTGCTCAGGTCGGTGAAGCTCCGGGCCGCGGGGGCCGTCAGTGAGCTGTACGGCGTCTTGCCGGTGACGGAGGAGAAGACGCGGTCGCTGCGATAGATGCGGAACCCCGCCACATCGGCAGCGGCCACGTAGCCCGTCCAGTCCAGATCGATGGCGCCGCCGCTGTCCCCGGGATGGTCGGCGACGGTGAGCGTCGTCACCTGTGCCGGCGCCTGGTCGTCATAGGACTGCACCGGCCCCACCACCGCGGATTCACTGCGGTGCGTGGCGTCCACCGCCGCCACGCGATAGTAGTAGTCAATCCCATCTGTGGTGGTGGCATCCACATACACCACGGTCCCCTTGGGGACCGTCCCGATCTCGGTCCAGCCCGCCTGGGCCGTGTCGGTCTCCGTGGGCAGCGCCCCCTGCGCCCGAGAGATCGCGTAGCCCGTGACACTGTTGCTGCCGCCGCCGTCATCGGCCGACTTGGTCCAGGTGACCGTGATGCTGCCGCCCTTGTCACCACCGGTATCCGCCGCCGCCACATTCGTGGGCGCCGCGATCCCCAGGTCAACGCCCATCGACCGCGCGGCGTTCACCCGGCCGTAACCCATCTTCCCGACATATCCGGCGTTCTGAGCATCGATGTCGTCACAGCCATTGCAGATCAGTCTGATCAGCTCGGCGCCGTTCCGCGCCATGTTCTGCG
This sequence comes from uncultured Armatimonadia bacterium, assembly GCA_964423635.1. GTDB lineage: Bacteria > Armatimonadota > Zipacnadia > Zipacnadales > JABUFB01 > CAYRFY01. Next base: position 4,722 of record CAYRFY010000032.1, read on the forward strand.
CCTTCAGCAGCGCCGCCATCCCCGACGCGATCGGGGCCGCGAACGAGGTGCCGCTGTTCACCGTGAAGTAGCTGGTGAAGCCGCTCACCGAGGGATAGTACACACCCGGTCCGTAGATGTTCACTCCGGGAGCGAACACCTCCACGAAGGTCCCCGCCGTCGAGGCGTCGTAGTTGCTCCACGAGGCCTTCTGGTCGGTGAGATTCACTCCCCCCACGCCCAGCACCATGTTGTCCGTCAGTGGATTGGGGCCATTGTTGCATGCCGGGGACAGCCAGGTGCTTGTGGAGTCCGTGAACTCCCGGCGCTCGTTGCCCGCCGCCGCCACCGTCAGCCCCCCCTGGTTCCACATCTGGACGATGGGGTCGGTGAAGCTGGCTTCGTAGCCGGCGCCGAGACTGAGATTGAGGATGTGCGCTCCCATGTCGGCGGCGTAGTACATGGCCTCCACCACGGTGGAGACGTACGTCGTCCCGTCGTCGGGGAAGACCTTCAGCGGCATGATCTTGGTCTGCCAGGAGACTCCCACCGTGCCCCAGCCGTTGGCCGAGGCGGCCGCGATGCCGGCCACCAGGGTCCCGTGGCTCACTTGCTCATCGGCGTCGCCGTCCAAGTTCTCGTCGATGCCGTTGGGGATCGGGTTGGGGTCGTTGTTGTCGTCGTAGAAGTCCCAGCCGTGGACGTCGTCGATGTAGCCGTTGCCGTCGTCATCGATGCCGTTGCCCGGGATCTCCCCGGGATTGGTCCAGACGCGATCCACCAGGTCCGGGTGGTCGAGGTCGATGCCGGAATCAACCACGGCGAGGATGACGTTCGGGCTCCCGGTGCCGATATCCCAAGCCTCCGGGCAACTGATCTTGGGCAGGTGGAGCTGCTTGGAGTACTCGGGATCGGTGGGAACCGCGGTGGTATACACCACGCGGTCGGGTTCGGCGAAGGCGATTCCGGGCCGGGCCGAGAGGCTCGCGGCCACCGCCTGCACGTCCGACCCCGCGGGCAAGTCCACGACCAGCAGGCGCCCCCGGCCAAGGCTGCGCGTGATGGTGCCGCCCAGGGCCTGCACCTGCGCGGCGGCGGACGAGACCCGGCCGGTACCCGCTGCCGGACGGACGAGGACGCGATCGGCAACGGCCAGGTCGGCGCCGGGACGCGTTGCGGCGGCGGCACTGCCCCGCGCCGTCGGCCTCCCGCTATTGAGGTCTACCAGGGGAAGTGGTTTCGACGGCGCCGCCTGGGCTCCGGGCATCAGGGCGCACAGCAGCAAGGCCGGCACCAGGGAGAGCTTTGGACTGAGTCGGAGAGAGAGAGACAATCAAGACACCACACGCCCGGTGGCGGCACCGCGCGCGCAGGCACGACGCCGGTCACCTGAGATGGCCTTGCGAGGTAAGGACGGTGCCGCCCGGCGCTTTGTTCCGCCTCCGCGCCACCGGTGCCACAACAGGCGACCCTAAAAACGAACCCCGAGCCCGCGCTGACGGCGGACTCGGGGGGATCACGCGACCCGGTTTCGGCCTGCCCGCCTCCGGGCCACCTAAAAGCCCGGCCGGAAACCCGGCACTGCCGCTAAGATGTCATCCTGGAGCGCCGGCGTCGCAAGCTCGGCTTGCGCCGCTTGGGCAAAGGATCTCGCTATGTCCCAGGGGATTCTTCGAGCTGCTCCCTACGGGAGCGGGCGCTCTCAGAATGACACTCTTGGCGAAGGCGGGCTTTTCGGCCGCGCCTCTAGCGCCTCAGGGAGAGCGCGCTCATGGCCGAGGCCTGCTGGCCGTCCTGTGTCTGGGCCACCACCCGTACGAGATAGCGCCCCGCGGGTACCTTGGTGCCCAGGGCACTGCTGCCGTCCCAGATGAGCGTGTTGACCTGAGCGGCCGCGACCGGTGTGGCCGTTGCCAGCGTGCGAATGCAGCGGCCCGCCACATTGAGCACTTCCACCGTGACGGCGGCGTCCTGATTGAGGGTGAAGGCCACCTGGGCGCCGGCGGCGGCGGGTGTAGCGGCCAGGGTCTGCACCAGCAGGGCCCCGGCGGCATCGGCGTTGAGCACCACCTGGAACTGTCGCTGGGCCTCAACGGTGGCGTCGAAGGTGTACGAGCCGGTGGTGCGCATGTACATGCGCTTTCCGGCGGCGAGGTCCACCAGGATGGGCCGGACATCTGCCGGCAGCTCGGACAGATCGGGCCAGCGCAGCGTCACCGGTCCGGCTTCGTCCACGACGACCCTGGCTGTATAGGTTGCCGCGGTGGTGCCGGGGGCGGCGAAGCGTGCCGCGGCATGGGCGCCGGAGTCGTCAACGAAGTAGAAGTCCAGACCCCGCACAGGCGGGCTGGCAATGGCATTGAGCTTCGCCCGGCTGCTGCTGACGCCGACGAAGTTGTCCACATCCGCGCCGGCCCCGGATTCGGCGACGATCCGCAGCTTCCAGTCGGCCGTGATGGACGGCGCGGCCTCAGCGGCCGTGGGCGCCGCCGCGGCGTCCGGCCGCGGCATGGTCAACTGGCCCGGTACGAAGGCGTGGAAGAACACCCCGGCGCCCTTGCGGATGATCTGGTCGGCGAAGTCGATGGTGGGGCTGACCAGGGCGTAGCTGCGGCGGTAGGTATCGTACGCCCACATATAGTCGCGGACCCAGCCCAGCGTGGCGGCCTCGGCGATGCCGATGTCTGTGCGCCCCGCGGCGTCCACAGTGGCACCCACCGTGGACATGTCGCTGGTGTAGGGGTTACCGATCATATTCCAGCCCGGCTGGAAGGCCACCTTGGTGTTGCCCGCCGGAGCCGGCTGCCCGGCGATGTCGACGATGACGGGGCTGTTCGCCTTGAGCCAGAAGGCCCGACCGAGGCCCTGCTGCAGGAAGGCGTCTGTGGAACCATCCTGGTAGGTGCGATAGGCCGCCGCAGCGGGCTCCCAGCGCGCCAGTTGCAGCTCGGCCGCCGGTATGCCCAGCAGGGCGGCCAGGTCCTTCTCCTGGGTGTCGGCACCCACGGCCATCAGATTGTAGCCGGCGTTGTAGGCGAAGGTGAAGTTCGGGCTGGATACGACCGGGCCCACCGAGGTGACCTGCGGCTCCTCATTGCCCACCGGCTGGGTATCGTCCACAGCCGTCACGGCGTACCAGTACAAGGTCCCGTCCACCACCGTGGTGTCGATATAGCCCTGGGTCGTGGGAACGGTGAGCGAGCCGGCGGGAAGCACCTCTTCGTCGATGCGGGTCACCCCGGTCTGGTTGATGCTGGTGAAGCTGCTGGTGGCACGGTATACGCGGTACTCGGCGAAATCCGAGGGCGGCTCATAGCCGGTCCAGGAGAGCGTGATCGACCCGCCGCTGTCACCGCCGGTGTCCCTGGCCGTAAGTTGGGTGATCGGGTCCGGCGCCAGGTCGTCCAGAGGTGAGACGGGACCGACGACCCTCGTCTCCGAGGAACTGGCGGCGTCGTGCACGGATACCTTGTACCAATACTCACTGCCGATGGACACTTCCGCATCGACATAGACCGTTGTCCTCGGCGGCAGAAGGCCGCTCACACTGGTGAAGGGTCCGCCCTCGCCCACGGTGGAGCGCCATACCTGATAGCCCACCACATCGTCGAACCCGCGGCCGTCATCAGCCGAGCGGCTCCAGGTTACCGTGATGCTCTGGCCCTCATCACCGGGGGTGTCCACCGCGGCGATAGTGCGCGGCGCAGCCGGGGGAAGGTCCACCAGGGCCGCGAGGCCGTTGATGCGGCCCGAGCCCAGCTTGCCTTCAAACCCGGGGTTTGCTTCATCGATGTTGTCGCACCCCAGCCGGATCTGGGTGACCACGTCGTCCGCCGTCGCACTGGGGTGGCGGTCTTTGACCAGACCCGCCAGACCGGCCACGATGGGGCAGGCCATGGAGGTGCCGCTCATCGGTCCGTAGGCAGGGAGGTTGTACTCCGGATCGTCGATGTAGCAACTGAGGATGTCTACTCCGGGGGCGGCCACATCCACGAAGTTGCGGCTGGACCCGTCGTAGTTGCTGAAGTCCGCCCTCTGGTCGTTTTGGTCGGTGGCCGCAACGCCCAACACATAGTTGTCGCCGAAGCCGGGGCCGTCGTTGCAGACGGGGCTGAACCAGGTGGCCTCACTGTCCGTGAACTCCCAATCCTCATTGCCGGCGGCCGCCACCACCACCACGTCTTGGCCGTGCGCGTAGGCAATCGGGGCGTCCCAGGCCCCGCTGTACCCGCCGCCGAGACTGAGGCTCACCACGTTCGCGCCGTTGTCGACGGCATACACGAAGCCCTCGATGATGACGCTGTAGGGCGCCGAGCCGCTGGCGGGAAAGATCTTGACCGCCATCACCCGGCAAGACCAGTCGTACCCGGCGACGCCGGTGGCGTTGTTGCTCACCGCGCCCACCAGTCCGGCGCAGTGGGTGCCGTGCGACACGCCCACGTCATCGGCCACCACTTCTGAGTTGGGGTCATTGGTGCCGTCGAAGAAGTTCCAGCCGTTCACATCGTCGATGAAGCCGTTGCCGTCGTCGTCCACACCGTTGTCGGGGATCTCGGCGACATTGACCCACATCTTGGCCGCCAGGTCCGGGTGCCCCAGATCGACACCGTCATCGACAACGGCAATCACGGTGCTTGCGTTCCCCGTCGTGACATCCCAGGCCGCGGGAGCATTGGTCTTCGGCCAGTGGTACTGCTGGCTGTACAACGTGTCGTTGGGCGCCAGCATCTTATGGGCCATCAGGTCCGGGTACGCAGAGTCGACGACGCCTTCCGCGGCCCACTGGGCCTGTCCCTCCAGCACCGACACGCCGTCGGGCAAGGACACCACGTACATGCCGATCTGTGGGATACTGCGAAGCACCGTGCCCCCCTGGCGCTGCAGGGCCTCGGCCAGCTCCGCCTCCGTGGTTCCCGCACGGACCTGCACGAGCACCTGACCCGCCACGGCCTCGGGGGGCTTGGTCACGAAGGCGTTTCCGGTCCACACCCGCATGCCGGGGCCCGGCATGCGCTCGGTCTCGATCGGTGCGCCCAGCGCAGGAGACAGCACCCCGGCTAGTAGAACGATGATGAGCGATGAACAGAGGCATGCAGCGGTGGGGAACTTCACTCGGCCGTCTGTGGTGCCGAGAGCAACTCCTCCGATGGCGCGACCCATACGAATCCGCCTCCCTGAGGTCGTGGTGCGTCAAGACAACTTCCGGAACTCGCGCAGCATGATAGCACGCCGTTTTGCAGGAAGTCAACGGCGCGGCGCACCGCGCGACGCGGCCCGACTTGTCCGCCAATAGTAGCGGCGACGCCCTGCCCCAAGAGCACGGCCGCCCCCGCAGCTACGACCCGGGCGCTTAGCGCCCGCCAACGGTGATTCACTTCGCCACGGGCGAAGCCCACTCCTCCCTTGCCCGCAGGCCGCCGTCGCTTCGACCAGGTACCTGTCTGTCCATGGCTGCAACCTGGCCTCATCCCTCCGCATCCCTCCGACCGGCCTCTGCTCCGGTCTCTCCCGGAACATCCCTTGCGGCCGCGGCCACGGTGGTGTATAACCTCCTCCAAGGCGCAGGGCTGCATAGGTTCTGCCTGCCTTATCTGCACAGACTTGCCGCCATTCACGAAACCAAGAGCCACAGTTGGCTGTCTAACAAGGAAGAGAAAAGCCCGGCTCAATACCTACTTGACAACGGGTTGGGAAGCCACTATAATCGAATCTATATTCGACGAACATACTTGCAGCTACTGGGGGAGTGGGCTATGCCGGAATGGATCTCACAGGAGTTGTTCGCGACCATCTCGGGATGGGACATCCTGGTGTGGGCCGGAGCCTACGGCGTCTGGCGGTACCTCACGGCAGACCCCGACGTCACGACCTGCGACGCAGAGACGCGCAGGCTCCAGGTGGTACAAGCCAATACGAGAACCCGTCAGGTCAGATCTGAGGTCGCGGACGTTAACCGCTGGGAGCACCGAGCCATGCTTCTGGAGAAGCAGCGGGAGTCTGTGGCCCATCGGCACCGCCAGCGGCGCAGCGTCCGGCGCGCCGCATAGGGGGCGTGGCCGCATCTCATCGGGTGCACAACACGTCTTGGACCTCCAGATAGAAGGCAAAGAGCCCCGCATCCTGCCGGATGCGGGGCTCTCTTGTGCGAACACCTGAGCTCAGACTACTGAGCCGGTGGCTGTTCCGCGGGCTGCCCTTCTGCCGGCTGCCCCTCGGCGGCCGGCTCCTCGGCGGGCGGCGCGGGGGCAGCGGCGCCGATCTCCACATCCACGCAGAACCACTCCATTGCCTCGCGGGTGAGGTCGTTTTGCTCCCGCTCGCGGCGGACGCCTTTGATCCACGCGGGGCGGTTGGTCCACTGGCTGATCTCCAGGGTCTCGCGGTACTGGTTGGTGATGGGAATGGCGAACTTGACGGTGAACTGCGTCTGGGGACCGAGACTGGCCACGTTCAGCACAAGACCGGTGGTGCGCAGCATATAGGAGACCACCGATCGTTGCGGGGCGACGAGGGGGAAGGTCTCCAGCTTGGGCAGGCGCCCCTCCTGCGGGAAGGTGGACATCACCTTTTTGGCGATCTCCAGGCCCTTTTCGGAGGGATGAGTGCGGATGTAGGTGCCCGGATCCACCAGCCACAGTGCCGGACGCTCCGTCTGCCAGCGGATCGGCACCGGCGCACGCTCGTCGACGCTGTAGACTCCTATCTGATCGTCACCAACCGCCGGGAACCGGGCGGCCAGGTCACCGGTGCGACGATACTCCTCGGCTCCGTCGGAGGTAGACATGTTGGCCCAGTAGCCGTTTCCCGAGGGCAACTGGACCCACCACTGACAGACCCAGTTCTCCCCGGCCACGGCGGGGCGAGCGGGAATGCTCAGCGCCCGGAGCAAGGCGGCGGTTAGCCAGGCGAACTCCGGCGCCGAGGCGCGCATGTGGATCATGACCTCGGCCGGCCGACGGCACCAATCCTCCAGGCCGCGCCCCCAGGCGCCCAGTTGCAGTTGCCACTGCCCACCCGTGGGGTCATCGGGCAGGGTGCTCATCAGGTCGTACTTGATGTTCTGCACGACCCAGGAGTAGACGGCCTTGGCGACGGCGGTGGACTTGCTCCTGTCCGTCTCGGGCACCGAGGCCAAGATGGCCTCGGCCTGGCTCCGCAGTTGCAGCGAATCGAAGGCCACCGTATCGGAGGAGCGCAGGTAGGGCGCGACCTCGTCGGGATACTGTCCCGGATCCAGCACCGCGGCCTCGACGGGCGCCATCGGGTCCATGACCTGCTTGATGTCCTCCAGGAAGCACACCCGCAGCGCGAACTCGCCGGTCCGGTGGGCTTTTTCCGGAGTCATGGTCTCGCACAGTATCAGGGCCTCCCCGGGCCTGTCGGGCTCTGGCGCCACACCTCCGGCGTACCCGTCTAGATGGCCCTGCTTGCGGGCCATCACGATGTACCGCGGTGAGGTGCAGGGAACGTCCGTGATGGCAAATCGCCCCTCGGCATCGGTGCGCGATCCCAGGGGCGTGCCGTACAACAGCACGTCGGCGCCCTCCACAGCGACGCCATCCTGGTCGATGACCTTGCCCTGAACGCTGCCTACTCCGCGGACGATCTCCTTGCCTGCCACCAGCTCTTCCAGCGCCCTGTAGATGGCATCGATCTCGAGCCCGGCGGTGGCGAAGTCACCGGCGCCCAGGGCGCGTCCCAGGGCCCCGGCGCGCTCGTCGGGCACCACGTCGGCAACGGCGAACTGCTGGTGGCGCAGACGCGTGAGCCAGTTTTGCATGGCATCGTTCCGTGCCCCGGCGTTATACGGCGAAGTCGGAACCTGTCGTACCGCGCACCGCGCCTGCCAGACCTGCCAGTAGTCGAACTGGTCCTGATAATCGGACACACTGTAAGGCCAGAACCTGGGGTACATCGCCTGGCCCTCCTGGGCCGACGCAACGCCCGCGAGGAGCAGGGCGACGCAGAATCCGGCCATCACTGAGAGCCGTTGATAGCGCATGAGCCGACACACCTCCGTGGCAGCCTCAGGGAGGTCTGCTGGATGAAGCCTGCGAAAGTATACAGCAATTCCCGAACGGTTGCGAGGTGTTGGCGATGACGATGTGCCAGCGGGCGGCCCTGCTGCGGGTCGCCTGTTTCACGGTCTGTGCCACTCTGACGGGCCCCGCCTGCGGCGCCTCCCTGTGGGCCGAATACGGCGAGTTCTCTTCCTGGACGGATGCCTTGCCCCCTACTCCACAGGGCGACGGCCACCTGGGTCTGCTCGACAGCGGCACCCCCGTGCAACTGCGCTTCGCCGTGCCCGCGGAGCCGGCGGTGGGCTACTGGCTGCGCCTGGGCAACATCGTGGGCTTCTCCGGTAAGGGCGGCTCATACCAACTGATCCTGCGCCGCGACGCCCAGGATGGCCCCGTCATCCACGAGGGCCCCGTGGTGGCCGACGGGGATCAATGGAATGCCACCAATCGCGACCCGATTGACATCACCTCAGCCCTCACCGAGACCGACCGTGCCCGTGGCTATGTGGACGTGTATGCCACGGCCGTGGTGGAGGGCGATGGGTGGACGGTGTACCGCACCCAGCCGGGCCGCCTGATCGGTGCTTCGCACGCGGTCCTCTCCCCCCAGTTACAGGCGCGGATGCAGACCGCCGGCGCCCTGCGCGACCGGGAGGTCTCGCTGCTACCCATCCCGCGCGAGATCACTCTGGGTGACGGTGAGCTTCGCCTCACCGAAAGCACCCGCATCGTCTACGCCCAAGAGGCTCCGGCCTCTTTGGCCCATGCCGGGCAGGAGTTGGCGGCGATGATCCGCGAGCGCACCGGCCTGGAGCTTCGGGTGAGCCCGGTACAGGCCCCCGCGGCCGGCGACCTCGCGCTGGGAATCGCCGGCGTCACTCCGTGGCCGCAACCGGCGGCCGCACAGCTCCAGGGCAAGGAGGCCTACGGTCTCACCGTGGACGGCTCCGGAGCCCGGGTGGTCGGGGCCGATGAGGCCGGAGCCTTCTACGGCGCCATGACCCTGGGCCAGGCGGCCCGCGTCCTGGACGCCGGACCCTCGGTCGCCCACATGCACGTCAACGACCGGCCCGCCTTCCCCTATCGCATCATCCAGTACGACATCGCCCGCGGCCAGACCGTGGAGGTCGACTACGTCAAGCGCATGATCCGCGAGCTGGCCCGCTGCAAGACCAACGCCCTGCTGTTCTACATGGAAGACGATTTCCGCTTCCGCAAGTACCCTTTCCTGGGCCGCGAGGGCACCTTCACCCATGAGAAGGCCGCCGAGCTCAGCGCGTATGCCGCCTCCTATCACATGCAACTCATCCCGCAGTTCGAATCGCTGGGCCACGCCGGCGCCGTCCTGGGCCACGAGGAGCTCGCCCACCTGCGGGAGGCCGGGGGCTCGTGGGTCTTTTGCACCAATGAGCCCAGAACGTGGGAGTTCCTGGATGATGTCTTCGGCGAGCTGGTGGAGGCCTTCCCCACCAGTGAGTTCATCCACACCGGTGGCGATGAGTTCGAGTTCGGCTTCGGCAAGTGCGACAGGTGCCGGGCGCAGGTGGATGAAGAGGGCATGGGGGGGCTGTATGCCGAGCACATGAACCGGCTCAACCAACTGGTGAAGAAGCACGGGAGGACGATGATGTTTTGGCCCTCCCACCACGGTCCCACCCCGGAACTGAGCAATATGACCCTGCAGTACCAGGACCGGCTGGAGAAGGACTGCATCCCCACCGAGTGGATCTACCACGGCCCGCCGGAGTACCCCACGATTCAGCAGTACCAGGACGCCGGGTTCCTCGATGTCCACTGCTGCCCGGCGGTGGAGAGCTACTCCCGCGTGTGGCCGGACTATACCACCACGCTCCGGGCCGTGCGCGGCTTCTACCGCGCCGGCGAGGCCAGAGGCTGCGGGGGGGCCTATTGCACCACCTGGGAGTTCATGCACGGAGCCCTGGTGGAGAACAGTTGGTATGGGCTGATCTTCGCCGCCGAGTGTTCGTGGTCGCCGGCGAGCACCACCGCCGAGGAGTTCGATCGGCGCTTCGCGGACCAGTGGTGGGGCCTCCGGGGCGATGACGTGGTCCAGCGCATGGCCGACACGATGGTGTTTCCCGTGCCGCGCGACGGCCCCGCGGGCCTGTGGTACTGGGGGCGGACGGTGTCCGAGGTGCTGTGGACGGCACCCGACCGGGTGATGCGGCAGTTCGCCCTCAAGCAGAAGCAGTACGCCGAGGCGGCACCGGCGCTGGTGCAATTGTCCGAGGAAGCCAGGCAGCGGGCGGAGGCCTTCTCGCAGCGCGCCGGCCGCAATGAGCTCACCTTCCGCGCGGCCATGCTGGCCTTCGACATGATGCACTATGCCGGCAGCAAGCCGGTGGTCTTCGGTGAGGCCACCGAGGACTACCTGGCGGCGGGCGATCTGCTGGCGCAAGACCCGCAGGCCGCCGGAGCCAGGGTGGCGCGGGTCGCCGAGGCCCTCGGCGAGCTCGGCGCGATGGCTGCGGAGCTCAAGACCGGCTACGGGTACTTCGTGCGCAACTGCGGGGCCTTCGCCGGTGATGAGACGCGCCTGGAGAGCCAGAGCGAGCAATTGGCCCAGTTCTCCGCCGATCTGGCCAGACTGGCCGCAGACGTAGCGGCGGGGAAGGTCGACCGCCTGCCGCCGGGGGATACCTTCGGCCTGCTGCAGGGGACGTACGAGAAGACCGGGGAGTGGACGCCGGAAAACGTCAGCGAGGACGGAGCCACGCTGACCTTCGAGGTCACCGGCAGGCTGCCGGCCGATGGGGTGTTCGATGTGGAATGGGAGTACGACCGAGGCGCCCACGGCCTGAGCATCCGGGCCACGAGGCTCCTGCGCGACGGTGAACCGATCGCCGAAGACGTTCACGGCGGCTGGGCCGGCTCGGGCAGCAGCGCCACCGTCTACCGCTTCGAGGCCGGGCCGATCGCAGCGGAGGGCAAGTATGAGATCCAAGGTGAGGTGGCCTCCAGCGGCGGCAGGGACTCGCGCGGCACGGTGTGGCTCACCCACCGCGGACGCTGAGCGGCCCGCCTGCCGGTGGCCCCCGGGATCACGTGGCCGGGGGGCATCTCCTGAGGGGAGCTTTGATCATGGCATTCGCGCTCGCGGCATTGCTCTGTGTTGTGTCCCTGGTATCCGCGCCGCCGTCATCGGCGCAGGAGGGATCGTCGGTCAAGCTGCAGGATGCCCGGCATGTCACCGTGTATTCGCAGGACGGGGTCTTTGCCTGCTTCCCGTTCCTGCCCAGGCGGCAACCGGGGGACGGGATCATCCTGAGCATCGCCACGCGCACGCGTCCCTCCCACGATGACCCCACCGGCGGAACGGCCATCCTGCGCTCCACCGACGGCTGTCGCACCTGGGAAGTCCTGGAGCGGTACGCGGAGAGCTTCATCCCGGAGGACGCCAACGCCATCCAGGCCCTGGAGACGCCGGACGGCACGCTCCTTTATGTGCACGCCGGGTGGGAGTACTATCCACAGGACAGGCGCGAGGAGCTTCAGCAGGCGGGCTGGGACGTATCCGAGGCCGGGGAAGACACCGTCGGAGCCCTCAGCGGGCACCTTGCCATGCTCTCCCAAGACGGCGGCCAAAGCTGGGAGGAGCGGGTGCTGCCGATGCCCAATGCGCCGGGGGTGATGGGCTTCCACGGCGGGATCGTCACCGACCAGGGCATTGCCCTGTGGCCGGTGTACGGTCTGGCGATGCCGGGCGACAGCGGCCATTCATACGTCTACCGCTCCGCCGACAACGGCCGGACGTGGACCTTCCATGAGATCATCGCGGACTGTACGGGCAGGCTGCCGATGAACGAGACCTCGCTCATCGACCTCGGTGACGGCCACATCCTGGCCTTCGTCCGCACCGGCGACGAGGTGGATCACCTGTACCGCGCCGAGTCCGTGAACGGCGGCATCACCTGGGGCCGCCTGCGGGACTCGGGCATCACCGGGCACCCGCCGCACCTGCTGAGACTTGGCAATGGGCACATCCTGCTCAGCTACGGCTACCGCCACGCGCCCTTCGGCGTGCGGGCACGGATCAGCCGGGACGAGGGCCGGACGTGGAGCGCGGAGTACATCCTCCGCGACGATGGTGTGGGAGGTGACGTGGGCTATCCCATGTCCCTCGAGCTTGCGGATGGGACCATCTTCACCACCTACTACTTCCGTGTCCCCGGCGGCCCGACACACATCGCCGGGACCCTGTGGCGCGAGCCGTAGCATCCGGACATCGACGCCGGCGGCCCGACGCACATCGCCGCGGCCCTGTGGCGCGAGCCGTAGCACCTGAACCGCGACGCGGCGGCCCGGGGCCTTCTGCCGAGACATGTCATTCCCAGCGCCCGGACGCCGCAGAGCGGCGGCCGAACATCTCAATGCGGAGAGAGCCATTGAACCCGGAAGCACAGCCGCCCCGGCCACCGCCGGCACTGGAGTGCCGGAACCTGGGCAAGTCCTTCCCCGGCGTGCGCGCCCTGAGCGACGTCTCTCTCGTGGTGGGCGCCGGGGAGCTGCACGCCCTGGTGGGTGAGAACGGAGCGGGCAAGTCGACACTGGTGAAGATCATCGCCGGTCAGCTCGCCCCGGATGAGGGCGAGTTGCTCGTGGGGGGCCGGGCCGTGACGCACTTCACGCCCCAGGCCGCCCGGGCGACGGGAGTGACCATGGTCCCGCAGCATCCGGACCTCTTCTCCTCGCTCACCGCCCTGGAGAACCTGTTCGTCGGCGACTGGCCCCGGGCGGCCGGGGGCGCCATCTCCTGGACCCAGATGCGGAAGCGGGCCGAGGCCGTGCTGGCCGAGATCGGAGCCGACATCGATCTGGATGCCATCGTGGCCTCGCTGTCGGTGGCCGAGCGCCAGATTCTCCAGATCGCCCGTGCCCTATTGGCCGAGGCCAGGGTGATGATCTTCGATGAGCCCACGGCGCCCCTGGGCGAGGAGGAGACGAGACGGCTGTTTGGCCTCATCGGCGATCTGCACTCCCGCGGCATCACCATCATCTACATCAGCCACCGCCTGGCCGAGGTGTTCGAGCTCACGCAGCGCGTTACGGTCCTGCGTGACGGCGCGCTGGTGGCGACGGTACCGATTGAGGGTCTCACTCGACAGCAGCTCGTGGCGATGATGGCCGGAGAGAGCTGCGGCGAGGAAACCGAGGGCGGAAGGACGACGGCGCCGCGGGAGCCGCCGTCTTCCGACGGGGCGCCGCTTTTGCAGGTGCAGGGCCTGGCGGTGGCGGGCAAGTTCTCCGACGTGGGCTTCACCCTCCGTCCGGGCGAGATCGTGGGGATCGCCGGGGTGGCGGGGTCCGGGCGCAGCGAGGTGCTGCGGGCGCTGGCGGGGGTGGATGCCGTCAGCTCGGGCGAGGTGGCCCTGTCCGGTGAGCCAAAGATGCTGATGTCCCCGCAGGCCGCGGTGCGGGCGGGGATCAGCTTCGTCCCCGCCGACCGGCACCACGAGGCCCTCGTGCTGCCCATGACGGTACGCGAGAACATGACCCTGGGGTGCCTGCGACAGTACGCCTCGCGCCTGGGGCTTGTGAGGCGAGGGCCGGAGGCTCAGGCGGCTCAGGGGCTGTTTTCGCGCCTCGGGGTGCGGGGCTTCGGCATCGAGCAGACAGTGGAGACACTTTCCGGGGGGAACCAGCAGAAGGTGGCCCTCGCCTCCCGGTTGGCCACGCAACCCAGAGTGCTCCTGCTGGAGGAGCCCACCCAGGGCGTGGATGTGGGTGCCAGGGCCGAGATTCACCGGCTGATGCGCGGCCTGGCCGGTGACGGCGTGGGGATCTTGCTGGTGTCCTCAGACCTCCCCGAGCTCCTGGCGCTCAGCGACCGGGTGTTGGTCATGCACCGGGGTCGCATCGTGGGGGAGTTCTTGGGCGCCGAGGCCAATCAGCAGGAGGTCTTGAACCTCGCTCTGGGCACCGGGGAGGCGGGCGTGAAGGCGGCGGTGAAGCGGCGAGCCACCCCGGTGCGGGAGCTTGGGCTGGCGGCGCTGCTGGCCGTGCTCATGATCGCGATCTCCATCGCCGCTCCCGGCTTCGCGGGGAGCCGGAACCTCCTGGACCTTCTGGTCAACAACTCGTACATGCTCATCGCCGCCGCCGGCATGACGTTGGTGATCCTCACCGCCGGGATCGACATCTCGGTGGGGGCGATCCTGGGTGTGACGGCCACTTTGGCCGCGGCCGGTGCGGAGGCGGGTTGGCCTGTGATCGCCGTGCTGGCGGTGGCGCTGGGCTCGGGGCTGGGTCTGGGGGCCATCAATGCCGGGCTCATCACCGCGTTCCGCATCCCGCCGATCATCGCCACCCTGGCGACGCTCACCTTGTTCCGCCACATCCTCATCCACTTCACCGGCGGGCGCTGGATCAACCTGCCCGAGGGCTTCCGGGCCTTCGGTCTCAGCACCCCGTTGGGCATGCCGATGCCGGTGTGGATCGCCACCTTCGCCGCCGTGGGCGTGGCGCTTTTTCTGCGCTACAGCCGGGCCGGGCGCTGCATCTACGCGGTGGGCAGCAACCCGCAGGCCGCCGAGCATGTGGGCATCAGCGTGGACAGGACCCAGCGCCTGGTGTACCTGGCGGTGGGTGCCCTGGTAGGCCTGGCGGCCTTCGTCTACGCCGGGCGCTGGAGCACGGTGCAGACCAATGCCGGAGTAGGATTCGAGATGGTGGTAATCACCGCCGTGGTCGTGGGCGGCGCCGACATCTTCGGCGGCAGCGGCACCATCGTCGGCACGGTGCTGGGCGTCCTGCTCCTGGGTGTCATCAGCAGCTCACTGACCTACCTGCATGTGGATCCGGCCTGGGAGAAGGCCTTCCAGGGAGCACTGATCCTCGTCGCCGTGGTGGTCGATACCCTCCGCCGCCGGGGAGTTGAGGGCCGATGACCGCGAGCACCGTGCGCCAACTGCTGCTCTCCGGTGACGGAGCCCTGGCTCTCTTGCTCCTGCTCACCATGATCGTGATGGGCGCCTTGAACCCGACGTTCTTCACTGCCGAGAACCTGCTGGAGATGTCTCGGTTCTTCGTGGAGACCGGCCTGATCGCTCTGGCGATGACACCGATCATCATCACCGGAGGCATCGATTTGTCCGTGGGCTCGATCATGGGGCTGTGCGTGGTGGCGATGGGGCTGGGCTGGCACCACCTGCAGCTCGCGCCGGGAGCCTGCATCGCGCTGGGCCTGCTTGTAGGCACGGTGGCGGGGCTGGGCAACGGGCTGTTCGTGGCCCGTCTGCGCATGCCGCCTTTGATCGTCACCCTCGCCACGATGGCGCTGTATCGGGGTCTGGCCCACGGGCTGGGCGCCCGGCGGCCGGTGAGCGACTTCCCCGTCAGCTACTACGACCTGGGCCAGGCGTATTACACCGTGCTGGGCACCTATCAGGTACCCCAGCAGTTGCCCATCTTCCTGGTCCTGGCGGCACTGGTGGGCATCGCGCTGCACCGGTCCGTATTGGGCCGACACGTGTACGCCATCGGCCACAACGAGACGGCCGCCCGCTTCGCCGGCGTGCCGGTGGCGAGAACAAAGATGCTGCTTTATGCCTTCGCCGGGCTCATGTCCGGCCTGGCCGGGGCCATCTTCCTCTCCCGCGTCGCGACGGCCAAGGCCGACGCCGGCATCCTCATGGAGCTGGACGCCATCACCGTCTGCGTGCTGGGCGGGGTGAGCATCAGCGGCGGCCGCGGCGGCATCGTGGGCACCGTGATCGGCCTGCTCATCGTCTCCAGCCTCACCCGGGGCCTGACCTTGGCCCGCGTGCCCTTCGAGGACCAGAAGATCGTCCTCGGTGCCGTGCTCATCGCCGCCGCCGTGGTGCATCACCTCATGGAGACCCGCGGCGCCCGCAAGCGGGCCGCCGCCCAACGGCCACACTCTCAGGAGGCGCCTTGATGGCCGATCTGACCGGAGCCGACATCTCCGCCGGCCTGCGCGACCTGGGCCTTGCGGCGGGTGACACCGTGATGGTACACAGCAGCCTGTCGGCCTTCGGTCACGTTCAAGGCGGGGCGCAGACGGTGGTGGAGGCGCTCCTGCAGGTGCTGGGCCCTGCCGTCGGTGGCGCGGGCTTTCCAGCCCGCGAATCGGAGCCTGCCGTCGGTGGCGCGGGCTTTCCAGCCCGCGAATCGGAGCCTGCCGCCGGTGGCGCGGGCTTTCCGGCCCGCGGGTCGAACCCCGCCGTAGGCACCCTTGTTGTCCCCACCTTCTCCAGGTACCTGCAGGGCGGCGAGACCGTCTGGGACCGGGAGCACACGCCCTCCTTGATGGGCGCCATCTCCGAGGCGGTGCGCACCCGGCCGGAGGCGCTGCGCAGCAGCCACGCCGCCCACCCTCTGGCGGCCATCGGCCCCAATGCCCAGTTGCTCTGCGGCCGGCCGCACAAGACGGGTTTCGGCCCCGACAGCCCCTTCAAGACCCTCGTGGAGATCAACGCCTGGATACTGCTGATGGGAGTGACCTACAGCAACTGCACCCTCATGCACCTGCTGGAAGCCGAGGCCAAGGTGCCGTACCGCTTCGTGGAGTGGAGGCCTGCGACGGTGATCCTCGATGGGATCGCCGACCCCAAGGGCGGGGCGTGGGAGTACACGCGCAAAGAGGCCGTCGCCAATGACTTTTTGACCTTCGGCGGCATGCTGGAGCAAAGGGGTCTGGTACGGCGCGGCAGAATCGGGGATTCGGAGCAACGACTCTTGCGGGCGGGCGACCTGTACGAGGTGGGGATGGCTCTGATGAGACAGGACCCGCTGCTGCTGCTGACAGAGGAGAGCCGGGCGCAGTGGCGGGGGCGTGTGCGTTGAGGACGGCGGGAGGTGGCCGGGCCGGCGAGCGGAGGCCCTATTGGAGCACCGGCGTGGGAAGCGCCGCTGTGGCGAAGGATCTCTCCAGACGCCACGGAATTCCCCGGGCCGCGTCTTCTGGGCGCTACGGCCTTCAGAATGACACACCCGGCGAAGGCGGGCTTTCCGGCCACGCCTCCATACGCCCGCATGGGCGTCCCTAGGCAGAGCGCGACGGCACCACAGGCCGTCTGCCCTATAGACCGGCTTCTTGACGCGTTGCTGCAAGGCGGTCCCCCGCCGCCCTCCTATCTCGCCTCTTTCCGGAGACCCCATGCGACCACCCATCCGCCCCTTTGCCGGCTGTCACTATCTGTTGCCCTTCCCAGCCGCCCTTGCGCTCCTCTCTCTGGGCGCTCCGGCGGCGGCCGACTGGGTCACGCCCAACGACCCCGCCTTCCGGCGCTTCCCCGCCGACCCCCATCAGGAGAGCCTGTTTCTTCTGGGTATGGAGGAGGCCTGGAAGCTTCAGAAGGGCTCTTCCGACCTGGTCATCGCGGTGATCGACCTGGCCTTCGATGTCACCCATCCGGACCTTCAGGGCAAGCTGTGGACCGACCCCGAGCATCCCGGCGTGCACGGCTGGGACTTTCTGGACGAAGACGCCACTTTGGACGGGCCGCAGGCGGAGCACGGCAACCACGTGGCCGGGATCATCGCCGCGGAGACCAATAACGGCCTCGGCATCGCCGGCATGGCCCCCAACTGCCCGCTGATGCTGGTGAAAGTCGGTCTGGCGGGCTGCCTCACAGACGGCGACCTGCAGGCCAGGGCGATCCGCTATTGCGTGGACAAGGGCGCGCGGCTCATCTGCATGAACCACGGCCTCTCCGAGCTCTATCCGGGCTGGCATGTGCCGCTCAACGGCGCCCTGAAGCAGGCCTGCGACGAGGCCTACCGCAGGGGCGTGCTGATCGTCACCTGCACCACCAGCAATGACGGCGCCTTCTACCCGGCCACCTTCCCCCCCGCCTACGACGCGGTCATGGGTACGGGCGCCTCCGACCTGTGGGGGCGGCCCTCGGAAATGAACGGCGGAAGCTGCTTTTCGGAGGTCATCGCCCCCGGCGGCGAGCGGACCGACGGCGATCACACCAAGCGCTCGGTGTACAGTTGCTACGCCGGGGAACTGGAGTACAACTACTACGCCGGTGGCTGTATGGCCACGCCCCATGTGGTGGGCCTGCTGGCGCTGGTATTGTCGCACTATCCGGGGATCGACGTGGAGACGGCGCGCCAGATCGTGCGCAATACCGCGCGGGGCGAGGCCGCGGGCCATGAGGCGCGCTGGGGACACGGGCTGATCCGGCCCGTGGCGGCGCTGTCTCTGTCGGCCGAGCAGATCGCGGCCCGGCCCGTGCTGGTGCCGGGCGCCGAGAAGTCCGGCCGGAAACCCCCTTCCGGCGGGGGCGGAGCAGCCGGCCGGGGCGG
>CAYRFY010000033.1:0-10237 GCA_964423635.1 uncultured Armatimonadia bacterium
AGGCCCGCGCCCTACAGCGAACGGCATCGGCGCGATACAGGCCCGCGCCCTACAGCGAACGGCATCGGCGCGGTGCAGGCCCGCGCCCCACAGAATGGCACCCGGCCCCTTGCTCCCAAGACGATGACGTGACGGAGAACGGCCGGCGAGCGAACCTCACGGAGCCACCCTCACCGCCGACACATCTTTCGGCCCGAGCTCCACAGTAACCGTGGCCACTCCGTCCGCCCCCACCGACGCCAGCACCTCGGCCGACAGGGCGTCACGGAGCCGCAGCTTCTGCGGCTCGGGCAAGCCCAGACCGGCCAAGTCGAAACGGACCTCTCCCCGGACGCGATCCTCCGTGCGGTTGCGGATGGAGTACAGCAGGGCGCCGTCCTCGCCGGGGCCGAAGCGCTCCACGCCGATGCGTTCGGTGCCGGCCTCGGCCTTGGTCACCGGCCGCCAGCCGGCGAGGCTCATCGCCTGCAACACCGGCATGTACCTGCTCAGGAGAGCGCGGTATTCGGAGCCCGGCTGTGTCAGTGGTCCGCCGCTGGCGTAACCTCCGGGCATCATCCCGAAGGCCAGGTGCATCTGCACCCAGTCTTTTTCATACTGGGCGTCGCTGAGCGGCAGCGTCACCACCGGACGGCCGGCGGCCAGGGTGGCATAGTAGAGTTGAGCGGCCTCGGTCTCGTACGCCAACTCCAGGCCGAAGATGTCCATGTATGGCGCTAAGAAGGGCCAACTGCGCCCGACCGCATTGGGGATCAGGTAGCCGTCCCGGGTCTTGAGCCAGTCCTTGAGGGACCTCACCCACTCCAGCAACTGGAAATCGCCGCAGAGGGCCAGTTTTCCCGAGCGGTCGAAGGTCAGCGGGATATCGGCGTAGCGGAAGTGCTCCCGGCGGTAGTTGAGGGTATTGGCGTTGACCAGATAGTTGTCCAGCCCGATGCCGTCGGGGTCGGCGCCATTGGCTTTGAGGTAGTCCCAGACGAGGCCGATCACATCCTCCATCAGGAAGCGCCCGTAACCGCCGGGGATGTCCGGGTCTGGGTTGCACAGCAGACGCCCGGTCCACCAGTTCTCGGGCCCCCAGTCCTTGCGGTTGACCAGGTAGCCCGGGATCATTGCGCCCTCGGCATCCTCGGCGAAGGAAGCCTGCACCGCCGCCTGACAGCGCCCGGTGTACTGACCCAGATCCCGCTCCCCCAGCCACGTTCTCAGGCTCTGCCAGCGGCTGCGGCCGGTCGCGCCTTGCGGGGCATCCAGCAGCAGCCCCAGCGGGTCCTCGGCCTGCAGGAAACGCCGAAACGGCTCGCGAGCTTCCTCGGCGGTCGGGCGTTGCTCGAAGAAGCCCAGGTCCATGAAGAAGCGCACCGAGTCATTGTAGATGAAGCTGCAGGTCCCGATACCGTCATCGTGGGCGACGGCCCTGCCCTTGTCGGTAGTGGCCGGGCCCCAGTGGTACAGCATCCCGGTCTTCTCGGGCTCCGCGACCTTGTCCATGTTCCCCCAGCAGATCCAGCCCCCATGCCGGGCCATGCGCTTTTCGAAGGCCTGCGGGTACAGCTCCCAGTACCGCTCTGTCGCCGCTCGGAAGCCCCACTCCGGGTCCACCGGGTACAGGGCCATGCCGAAGGTCGCCGCGGAGGGCGTGGCCTTGTGCTCGGCGCACAGCCCCAGGTCCTGGGCGCAGTAGAGCTGCTGCGTTGCCGCCTCGTAGCCGAGACGGAAGATGCGGGGCCGCATGGGGTCGACGGCCAGCGCCACCGCCGCCCTGCCGCCGACGCAGGCCAGTGGATAGGAGGAGTGCAGGCCATTGGCACCCGCCGCGCAGGGGGCCGCGGTTGTGTACAGCCCTCTATCCAGAATCCTGCGCGAGGTCTGGCCGTCCTCGTGCCAGCGCCATCCCCGGGCGGCCAATGGCACGATGAAGTACAGGCTGATGGCGCGGTCTGAGCCGGTGTGGTCGGCGAGGACGCCCGCGATCTCGATGGCGGCGTCCCGCGACTGCAACGCGGCGACCACCGAGAGGTCGAGGCCCGGGAAGTCGCCGTATACGCGGAGACCTGCCTCCGTCTGCGCAACGCCTCCCTCCAGGGCCACGAAGCCCGAGCCCCGCCCCACATCTCGGGCCACGAAGCCACCAATGGGATTGATGTCCCGGGGTGTCAGGTTCCTCCACCCGCTGCGGGCGCCGACGGCGGCCCCGGTGGAAGAGAAGTCCACCGCCAGGTCGCCGGCCTGCAGCGTGTGGGCCACGACAGGCCGCTTCGGCCATTGCAGGGCCTCGGGGGCCGCGGGTCGGTGGTCGAAGGTGGCCAGGCTTCCCATGCCCCGCAGACGTGTGTAGGCTTCGAGACTGATGGGGTAATCGGCCACAAGTCCCCCCACCTCCCACGGCAGACCGATGGCCAGGTCCTCAGCCAGCTTCAGCTCCAGGGTCCAGAAGCCGCCGTCCGCGCTCTCCGGGACGTTGACTTCGGTGGTCACTTTCCCATACTGCGGCACCACCACCTCGGCGGCCCGGGAGCCGTCGGGCTGCAGGACCCGGACCGTGGCGGCCTCCCCGGCAAGCCGCAGCGGCAGACGGCGCAGACCCGGAGGGACCCACAGGCGCAGGGGTCGCGACCGGGAGATGACGTCGATGCAGTTGTCGTCGCTCACATCCACCACCCAGTCGGCGCCCTCGATCTCGACCCCGAAGGCATTGCGCAGAGGGTCCACCGACAGGAGGCAGCAGCCGGCCCGGCCGGGGGCCAGCGTCACCTGCCGGCTCTCCCCGGGCGGAACGCTCCCCCGGCACAGGGTCTCGCCCTCGGGGCCGAAAGCCTCGAAGGAGGCGGCATCGGTGTACCCCAGGCTCGCGGAGATGCAGTGGATGGTGACCTCGGCCGGTATCTGTCCATCGCACAGGATGCGCAGATCGTGACCGTGGCGAAGCCGGGTGAAGGCGGGCGCCTGGGCGAGGCAGGGCGCTGCGAGGGCATGAACCAGCAAGAGGGCGACAAGGGGCCTGGGCGAGGTCATCAGTCCATCCTCCCGGGCTGCGGAGTAAGGGAGCGGCAAGAGGGTTCGGCGCGGGAGGGCGAGGCTCCTTCCGCGCGTCAGAGACCGCCCCAGCAGCACAGGAGGGCCACGGCGCCCCAGGCCCCAAGGAACACGGGGCCCGGGGCCACGGCGGGAGCGGGGCAGAGCCCCGCGACGCTGGCCGGAGCCGTGAGACGTGTCTGCTCAGCAGCCGCAAGGGCCTCGGGCCATTGAACGAAGCCGTGAGACGACAGCGAGGCAGCGCCATTTCACCCGCTTTCGGGGAGCGCGCCCTCCGCGCGGCTCCGGGCTGGCGGGCTCCTCGGCCCTGTGGTACCATGGCCGCCGGTCGGCAGCAAAGGCTAGCCCCGGAGGACCGCCATGCATCCAGCCCCCCTCGAGCCCTTCGTCAGACCCGTTCGCCTTCCCCGCAGCGTCGCCTTCTGTACCGCTGAGCCGCCACTGGCGCAGGCCGGCGAGACCGGCACCTGGACCTTCCCCATGCAGCTTGCTGAACCGCTGCCGGGAGGGAGCGAGGTGCTCGTCCTGTTCC
Source organism: uncultured Armatimonadia bacterium (assembly GCA_964423635.1). GTDB lineage: Bacteria > Armatimonadota > Zipacnadia > Zipacnadales > JABUFB01 > CAYRFY01. The sequence goes on from CAYRFY010000033.1 coordinate 3,569, forward strand.
ACGGTGGGCGCAATGTGAAGGGGGTCTTTGCCCCCTTGCAGGTCACCACACCGCAGGCGCCCGGGTTCGTGGAGCTCATCGGGCCGGACGGCACGCCGCTGGCTCCTCAGGCGGACCAGAGCGCCCAGGGCGTGATGGCCTTCGGCGTCCCCCCGGAGGGTCTGGACGCCGGAGCGGAGCTGCGCGTCGTGGCGCACAGTGTCCGGGCTCCGCAAGACTCGCTGAGCAACAAGATGGTGTACCTGTACGTCCCGGCGGAGGCAAAGGCCCTGGGCGTCCCGTCCGGCAATGCCGAGGAGCCGCGGAGGATCGTGGCCGCCTGCCTGATACACGTGACAGGCGCGGAGACGGCCCGTCTGAGACTCTACGCTCCCGGCACCGTCCCGGCCGGACGGCCCTTCGACGTTCTCGTGCGCCCCGAGGATCGCCGGGGCAATGTGGCCTCCGACCGCCCACAGCAACTGGAGCTCTCGCTGGACGGCGAGACGATCCGGGCCCAGAGCGAGCCCGTCCAGGACTGCTCCTGCGTGAGGTTCACCGGCATCCATCTGCCCGCCGGCGGGGTTCACCGCCTGGCGGTGAGAGACACGGCCGCAGGCTTACAGGCCCTTTCCAATCCCGTGGAGATACTGTCGGACGCCGCGCCGAGATTGCTGTGGGGGTACATCCACGGCCATACGGAGCTGTCGGACGGTGCGGGGACGGTAGACAGTTACTTCACCTACATGCGCGACACGCTGGCTTTGGACTTCGGCGCTCTGGGCGACCACGATCACCTGTTTGAGATCACACCCGAGATGTGGCGGATGGCCCAGGAGGCGACTGCGCGGTACCACCAGCCGGACCGGTTCGTCACCTTACTGGGGTATGAGTGGGCCAAGTGGCGGCGTAATGGCGACGGGGACAGGAACGTCTACTATCTGCAGGACCACCGCCCCATGTACCGCTCCGACGAAGGGCACTATCCCAACCCACCCGCCCTCTTCTCGGCCCTCGCCGCCGAGACGGCTATCGTGATCCCCCACCACCCGGCGGAGATCGGGAACCACTGCGACTACAAGGACCACGATCCGCAAAAGGAGCGACTGGTGGAGATCTACTCGAATTGGGGAAACTCGGAGCGCAGCGTACACGAGGGGAACCCATACCCCGTGCGCCCTTCGCAGCTCAAGCCCGGGGACGGTCCGGATGCGGGCGAGGTGCCGGAGGGGTTCGTGCAAAGGGCGCTGGCGCTGGGCTGGCGCGTGGGCTTCACCGGCGGGGGGGACGACCACAGCGGCCATCCCGGAGACGAAAGGGGCAAGGGCACCGAACCCTTCCAGTACGGCGCGGGGCTGCTCGGCGTATGGGCGGACCGCCTCGACCGCGAAGCGCTCTGGGAGGCGCTGCTCGAGAGGCACTGCTATGCCACTACGGGCGCCCGGATCTCGCTGCGCTTCGCCCTGAACACCGCTCCCATGGGCTCCGAGCTCTCTCTCACCGACCATCCAGCCCTGGCGAGCCGCCGCGAGCTTCAGATCACCGTGCACGGCACTGCGCCGATCCGTCGCATCGAGGTGGTGCGCGGCAACCGGGACATCCTCGTCTACGAGGGCAGCGAGATGGACGTGGAGCTGCGGTGGCGCGATGAGGAGCCCTTCGAGACCATCGCGCTGCCTCCCGCCCCCTATTGGGACACCCCCTTCTGCTTCTACTACGTCCGGGTGACCCAGGTCGATGGCCACATGGCCTGGGCAAGCCCGGTGTGGGTGTCGTGAGGGGCCCGGGTAACAATCCCGCAGGGTGCGAGCCTGCGAGACGACGGGGGACAGCAAATCGAGGGCATCGCGACAGCAGGACCGCGGAGGACGCGGGCGCGGTGGGAGGTCCGTCGTAGGTACCGGCGAATTGGACCCCGTTGGCCGACGCCACAGGCTCCGCAAACCACCAAGGAGGACCAGTGCCTTGTCTCCCGACCCCATCCCCGGCCTCATCGCCGGCGTCGACGCCGAGGCCATGCGCCGCGATCTTCACTATCTGTGCCACGACCCTCTGCCCTACCGGAAGCTGAACTACACGCTCCCTGGCCACGAAAAGAGCACGCTGGACGAGGCCGATGACTACATCTGCCGCACACTGGCCGAAGCCGGCTACGCAGTGGAGAAGGAACCGGTGCAAGTGCAGGCCTACCGGCGTGATGAGACCAAACCCATCCATCTCCAGTACTCCGTTCCCCATCCCGAGGACCCCTGGTACACGGCGCACAACCTCTACGGCAAGAAGACCGGCTGCGAGCGCTCCGAGGAGATCATCGTCCTGATCTCCCACAAGGACTCTCAGAGCTGGATCGACTCTCCGGGCGCCAATGACAACGCCATCGGCACGGTGGGGAACATGGCCGTGGCCAGGGCCCTGGCGGGCTATACGCCCAGGCGGACGCTGTGGTTTGTCTACTGCAATGAGGAGCACACGCCCTGGACCAGCGTGACCGCCGCCGAGGGCGCGAGGGACCGGGGCGACAAGATCGTGGCGGTCATCAATATGGACGGCATCGGCGTCAAATCCGCCGAGGATCGTCTCGCCGGGCGCATGACCAACGTGGTCTGCTTCACCGAGCCCGAGGGCGAGCCTTTCGTCGAGCTCTTCGAGGAGGTCAACAAGACCTACGGTCTCGGGCTGCAGCACAGCAAGTTCAAGCGCCCGGGCCCGGGAGATGACGACGGCTCTTTCGTCAAGGCCGGGTTCCCCATGGCCGTGCTGGTGATCGGCTCGTACCCCTACGGCGACCCCAACTACCACAGCCCGCAGGATACGGCTGACCTGGTGGATGTAGACAACGCGGCACTGACGGTGAAGGCCATCGTGGCGGCGGTGGTGACGGTGGACCAACGGTCCTGAGCGCGGTGGGTGCCGGGGCAAGGCGGCGGATCAGGGGATGGCGGACGGAAGGCCGAACCGCAGTCGGATAGCGAGAACGTCGTCAGGAGGAGCACGAGCTATGGAGACTTTGAACCGCTTTCCGCAGATGCAGCAGGAGTACCTGATGCGACGCCTGCGCGAGATCGAAACGGCCGCCGATGCCCGCAAGTTCTCGCTGCGCACCAGGAAGGACGCCCTGGCGTACCAGGAGGATCTGCGCAAGAAGCTCCGCAAGGTCTTCGGGCCTCTGCCCCGCAAGACCGCCCTCAACCCCGTGGTCACCGGGGAGATCGAGCGGGAGGCCTACCGGATCGAGAAAGTGATGTTCGAGAGCCGACCCGACTTCCCCGTCACCGCGCTCTTGTATCTCCCTAAGGGTCGGCAGTTCCCGCTGCCCGGCGTGGTGGCCCCCTGCGGGCACAGCGGCAACGGCAAGGCGGAGGCGGCCTATCAGTCGTACTGTCAGGGCCTGGCGACCAAGGGCTATGTCGTCTTGCAGTACGACCCGCTGAGCCAGGGCGAGCGGCTCCAGTATCCCGACGGCAAGGGCGGCTCGGTCATGGCCGGCTGCTGTGCCGAGCACAACCACATGGGCCGCCAGCAGTTGCTCAACGGCGAGTTCTTCGGCACCTGGCGGGTCTGGGACGGCATCCGCGCCTGCGACTATCTGCTCTCCCGCCCGGAGGTCGACCCCACCCATCTGGGGCTCACCGGCAATTCCGGCGGCGGCACCCTGACCACGCTGATCCTCGCCAACGACCAGCGGTTCACCATGGCCGGTCCCGGCTGCTACGTCACCACCTGGCGCCGCAATGGCGAGAATGAGCTGCCCGCCGACGCCGAGCAGCAGCCACCCTTCGCCCTCCAGCTCGGTCTGGACATCGACGACTTCTTCGGCCTCCACGCCCCCAGACCCCTGATCCTGCTCACCCAGGAGCTGGACTACTTCGACCAGCGCGGCTCTCTGGAGGCCTTTGCGCGCCTGAAGCACCTCTACAAGCTGCTGGGAGCCGAGGACAATGTGGCGATGTTCACCGGCCCCGACCACCACGGCTACCGCCAGCCGCTGCGCGAGGCGATGTACGGCTTCTTCAACCGCGCCTGCGGCAAGCAGAAGGAGGGCGCAGGGGAGCCGGAGATCACCGTCGAGCCCGACGAGGACCTGTGGGTCACCAAGACCGGTCAGGTCGCGGACATGGGCGTGAAGCGTGTCTTTGACTTCACCCGCGAGCAGGCCTTTGCCTTGGCGGAAAAGCGCGGCAAGGTCGCGGGCCAGGCGGTGGTCAAGGCCGTCACGCGGGCACTCAACCTCCCCAAGCGAGAGGGCGTTCCGGAGTACCGCATCCTGCGTCAGCTCGGCCGTCGCGAGGGGTACCCGCGGCCTTTCGCCACGACCTTCGTGGTGGAGACCGAGCCGGGAATCCAGGCCGTGGTGTACAAGCTGGAGGACGACGCCCTGGCCTCTCGCCCGCCCCGGGGCAAAGAAGCCGTGCTCTACATCCCCCACGTATCCTCGGACGAGGACCTGGGCGGCGACGCCCTCGTGGCCAAACTGAACGCGGCGGCTCCGGCCTTCTTCGCCGCCGATGTGCGCGGGATCGGTGAGTCGCGGCCCAATACCTGCGGGGTCAACCAGTACCTCAACATCTACGGCAGCGACTACTTCTACGCCTCCTTCGACCTGATGCTGGGCGAGCCCACAGTGGGCCGGCGGGTGCACGACATCCTCCGTGTGCTGGATTGGATGGGAGACTACGGCTATCAGAGGGTGCATCTGGTGGGCCGTGGCTGGGGGAGTATCCCGGCCACCTTCGCCGCGCTGCTGGATGCGCGGGTGAAGCAGCTCACGCTCAAAAACGCGCCGATTGCCTTCACCCAGTGGGCGACCGAGGAGTCCATGAACTGGCCGCTGTCCTCAGTTGTCCCGTCGGCGCTGAAGAGCTTCGACCTGCCCGACTGCTACCGCGCGCTGGGCCGCAAGAAGCTCCGGATCATCGAGCCGTGGAACGCGCAGATGGAGCCCATGGCCAAGAAAGCCGCCCTGGCCGCCTTCAAGAAGTACGGTCTGAAGCCGGAGTGGCTGGGATAGGGAGAGCGGAGAGCCGAGAAGAAAAGAGAAGGGGAGAGTGGGGCCGCGGAGGGGGAGCAAACGGCAGACGTCAGACCACGGAGACACGGAGAGCACAGAGTCTCACGGAGAGCGGCAGACGGCGGGGAGAGGCAAACAGCGGGGAGAGGCAGACAGCGGGAGGCGGACAACGGCGGCGGGGTACAGGCCCCCGCCCTACAGGCCCCCGCCCTACGGGCCCCCGCTGACATCCGCTCCCGTCTCCCCCGAGGTCGGCTCGTCCCGGGACAGGTACGGCAGGGGCTCGATCCGGTAGCGGTACTGGGGTCTGAGCCGACGGACGAGAACCTGCCGGGGGCCGCGGGAGTGCCGCACGAACCAGGCGAAGGGGTTCCTGCCGTAGCGTGCTTCCTTCCAGCGCTTGAGTTTCGTGAAGTCGTACACCATGCCGTCCGTCCCGAGGATGCCCACATGCCAGCAGGAGCTTTCCTGCGGCTCGTACCACGGCGAGTGCCGAACGCTCACGATGTCGCCGGGCTGTACGACCATCTCAGGTGTCCAGTAGACCGCCTGCATGATGTCTGACGACTCGTGGACGTGCTCCTGCGATCCCCGGTTGAACCGGGCCCCGACGCCAAGCCCCTCATCGACGATGCAGGCCACGAAGTCGGAGCAGTCATTGCCCCACTGTCCCGGTGTCAGACCGAGCACGAACTTGCCCATGGGCTGCGAGCGGTGAAACTCCACCGCGACGCGACCGATGGCCCAGTTCAGAGGCTTCTCGCCGGGGTGGTTGGCCAGGAACTGCTGTCGCGCCCAGGTCTCGAAGGTGACTTCGCGGATTGGGGGCGGGGGGTGCCGCAGCTCCCTGCGCGCCGACAGCCACAGGGCTGCCACGAGGACGGCGAGACCAAGAAGGACAAGTACGGAGGGAGACCTGAGGGAGCGTGGCATCGCTGTTGGGTGGGTAGGGAGTTGTCGTGGCGGGCGCGGTAGGCAGGCCCATCGAGCCAGACGGGCCAGAGGGAAAGTCCCCCTGGCCCGTCTCTATCGCTCTGGGAATGACACTCGCCCGGTCCGGGGGGCCGGCGGAGCCTCAGCCCTCTTCGGCGTAGTCCAGGCCGAGGAGCGCCAGGGCGGAGTCGACGAGCTGCTCGGACTCATCGTACTCGCCCTGCCAGAAGGCGGCCCGGCTCTTGGCGATCAGAGCATCGATGGGCTGAGCGGTGCCCGGGTCTTCCTGCATCAGAGCCGAGAGCGGCTTGCGCGCCAGCTCCAGCTTCTGGCGGATCCGGTTCTTCTGGGGCACCTTGGCGTAGTTGGGGTCTCCGGCCTTGGCGGTGGGCAGATTGCGGGCCGCGGGTCCGGGGATGATGGAGGGCTTGGGGGCTCCGGTACCTGCCGCGGGGGCGGTGGGGCCGGGCGTCGTGGTACCACCGACCACCGGTGTCGGGCGCGGAGCCGGACCGGGTGTGACGGCGGCCACCGCAGGGCCACCCGCGCTACTGGCCACCTTCCCGGTGATGAAGGGCGTCAGGTCGGCGATGAGGTGCTGCACGATCTCATCGCGCTGGGCCGCGTACTCCTCCTCCGGCAGCTTGCGTACGGTGTCGAAGGCATCGCGTACCAGCAAGGTCGGCGCCGCGATGGCTCTGCCCGCCGGCGGGCCTTCCACCGTGACGGGGTCGGCGGCCTCGGCCTCG
>CAYRFY010000033.1:10247-12007 GCA_964423635.1 uncultured Armatimonadia bacterium
CCGGCACCGCGGCTACGGGAGTGACGGCGGGGACCGGGGGCGTCTGATCCTCGGTGGGAGCGGGTGTCACCGGTGTGGTAGTCGTGCTCGAGGCGGCGCCGGCCCCGAGCTTGGAGGGCGGCGTGCACTTGGGCAGCGCCCTCTTGAGGAAGGCGCCCCAGGTCAGCGCGACGCTCTCCTCGGTGACGGCATTGGCCTTGGCCTCGGCCGGACTCGCGGAGACGATCCGCACGCCGCCAACGGAGACCGTCCACAGACCGTCAATCTTGTCCACTTCCACCCTGGGGTTCTGCGTGTCCTGGGTGGAGATGACCTCGGTGAGGGCCTTGTTCAGTGCGGCGGCGCGGTCTTCAATCGAGGCGTATGTGCCCGGGCCGCGCAGCACGATGACCCGCTGCCCGCCCACGTAGATGGTCTCCGCCGCCTGCGCCACGGAGTGTAACCCCGCTACACACAGGGTGGTGATCGCACACCAGACAAAGGTGCTGCTACGATGATTATGCATTCCTGCACCCTCCCCGGGGTTGCTGTCTGGGGGTTTTGTTCTGCCAATTTGAGACCACGGATGACTATATCCCACGCGGCCTGCCACGTCAAGCTTGCGGCGGCTCAGCCCAGACGCCACCTGGCCTGCGTAGCTGTCTTCACCGCTTCACAGTGCGTTTGACACCCTCGCCGCTCCCATTGTTCCCGTCCGGGATGCGGAGGCGCAGCCGTTGGCCCTCTCCTGAGCAGCTCCCACAGGGCAGGACGAAGAACAAGGAACGCGGGCCAGCGGCCCGCAGGGGGCGGCGCCGTGGCCCTGCACCCCTCGTCTGAGCGGCCTTACCGCGAAGGAGAGGGGACAGGAGTGAGGCGAGATCAGTGCTCCGTCCGCCAGGAGCTGATGGCGACGGCGGCCACACCGATTTCCTGCAGGCCGGGGAGGGGACCATGGAAGGCCAGGGTCCTTACCACCCCCCGCACCCGCAGATGCATGGGCACGGCGCAGTCTATGGCCTCCGCGACGGTCTCGGCGACCGGTGAGCCGGCGGCCTCGCACAGGCCACGGCACAGAGCGCGCCGGGCCGGGCTCAAAGCGTCCGAGACCAGCAACTCGGCCACCGCATCGGGATCGGCTTCCGTCAGCACCGGCAGGCACACCTCCACCCATGGCCGGGGGGCGAACCCACTGCAGGCGTACAGCGGTGCCATATCCTCCCAGTCATGGGCGATGGCTCCGGCCGGCGCCGCGGCGCGGAGGCTGCGGCGCACGTGCCCGCAGGCCGGGCCCAGCACCTCCGCGGCAAGCTCCTCGTCCAGCCCCTCCTCAACTCCCCAGCTCCCCAGCGTGGCGAGTACGTCCAGAGTCTGCAGTCGGTTCCGGAACTGATGCCTTGCCGCGGACAGGCCCGCCTGCCGCAGGGCATCCCGCCATGGGATGTGCTGCCTCGGCCCCACGCGGTGGAGTGCCTCCGCCACGGCTTCCTGACGCTCCCACGTCTCGCCACCGGCGCGCAGCGCCGTCAGCCACCTGCCCACCTCCTGTGGAGACGGCATGACCCCGTCCGAGCCGGGCGGCTCGGCCTCCGGCGATGCCGGCAGTATCCGCCCCGCCTCGCTGAGTGCCTGCCACAGTGCGGGGCGGTCCCCAAAGCCCACATTCCCGGCGGGCGGCGGGGCGCCGAGCAATCTGTCGGCGACCAAGAGCAGGTTGATCTCAGCCACGGCCCCGGTAGCCTGACGGACGCCCCATCCGGGAATGGCCCGGTAGGCGAGGC
>CAYRFY010000033.1:12017-12437 GCA_964423635.1 uncultured Armatimonadia bacterium
GTGTCGGGATCCACCGCGCCGGGGCAAGAGGGGCAAATGGACAGCGTGAGCTCGCGTGGACAGACCTGTAGCATCTGGGTTCGCAGCAGGTCCCGGGTCCGTCGCCGCCCCACAGGCGAGCGTGTCGTGCGGCACCCGTAGGCCTACTTGACCTCCTCGCAGGGACTTCCCCGGTCCGTGGTGCCGGGATCGCGCCAGCCCTCGGCCGGGGCGACAAGCGAGTCGGCCGCCGCCGGCCCCCAGCTCCCCGCTTCATACACGCTCATCGGCACCGCCGCGTCGGCCCAGGCCTCGACGATCGGGGTCACCAGCTCCCAGCAGCTCTCGATGCTGTCGGCACGAGCAAAGAGCGTGCTGTCTCCCAGCAGGGCATCGAGGATCAGACGCTCATAGGCCTCGGGGGGCTCGCTCTTGAAGGTG
>CAYRFY010000033.1:12447-16277 GCA_964423635.1 uncultured Armatimonadia bacterium
TCAACCCCGGACCGGGCTGCTTGGCCGAGAAGCACAGGTGGATACCCTCGTCGGGCTGGATGCGCAGGATGAGTGCATTCGGCTCCATCCGGCTGGTCTCGCCGCCGAAGACCAGGTGCGGGGCCTGCTTGAACCGGATCGCGATCTCCGTCACCCGCTGCGACAGTCTCTTGCCGGCCCGGATGCAGAACGGCACCGAGGCCCAGCGCCAATTGTCGATGTGCAGACGCAAGGCGGCGTAGGTCTCCGTCTGCGAGTCCGCGGCGACGCCGGGCTCCTCCAGGTAGCCCGGCACGTTCTCACCGGCGATCGCCCCCGCCGAGTACCGGGCACGCACCGTGTCCTGAGCCACCTGCTCCCGGGACAGGCGCCGCACCGCCCGGATCGCCTTGGCCTTCTCATCCCGCACGGCGTCGGCATCCATGCTGGCGGGCGGCTCCATGGCGACCAGCGACAAGAGCTCCAGTACGTGGTTTTGCACCACATCGCGTAGCATCCCGCTTTTGTCGAAGTACTGGCCGCGTCCCTCGAGCCCGACCGTCTCGGCCATGGTGATCTGCACGCTGGAGACGTAGTTCTGGTTCCAGATCGGCTCGAAGACGGAGTTGGCGAAGCGCAGGACGAGGATGTTCTGCACCGTCTCCTTGCCCAGATAGTGGTCCATGCGGAAGATCTGGCTCTCATCGAACATGGCGGCCAGATGGGCATTGAGTGCCCGCGCGGTGGCCAGGTCCTTCCCGAAGGGTTTCTCCACTACGATGCGCGGCCAGCCCTCGCGGCCAGGGTTCTCCGCGGCCAGGCCGCCGGTGCCAAGGTTGTCCAGGACGGGCTCGAAGAAGTGGGGGGGGATGGCCAGGTAGAACAGGCGGTTGAGCGGCCGGGGTCTCTGCCCATCGGCCTCGGCCAACACACGGCTCACCTCGGCATAGGTGCCCGGGTCGTCCAGCTCGCCACGGACGTAATAGATGGTCTCGGCCATGGCCTCCCACACCTCGGGACGCAGGGGGCGCACTCTTGCCCCCTCGGCCGCGGCCCGGCGGAACTCCCCCAGGAGCCCCTCCCGATCGGCCACGCGCCTGCCGACGCTGACGATCGGGAGCCCGCAGGGCAGGAGGCCGTCGGCGGTCAGGGAGTAGATGGCCGGGATGAGCTTGCGCCGGGTCAGGTCTCCGGTGGCCCCGAACAGGACCATGGCGGTGACCTCGGCATGCCGCGGGCAGGAGGCGCCGGGGCTCCATCCGGGGGTGGAAGGCTCCGTGCTCATCGCTTGTGCTCCTCCACGGCGTGCCCGCCGAACTCGCGGCGCAGAGCGGCCAGGAGACGGTTGCTGAACGCGTCACTTTGCCGGGAAGCAAACCGGGCAAACAGGGACATGGCGATGACGGGCGCCGGAACCGCCAGGTCCACCGCCTCATGGACCGTCCAGCGCCCCTCGCCCGAGTCATCCACCGAGCCGCGGATGGTCTCCAGCTTCGGGTCGTGCTCCAGCGCGCGCTCCGAAAGCTCCAAGAGCCAACTGCGGATCACGCTGCCCTGGTTCCACAGATGGGCCACCGCGCGGAGGTCCGGGGAGTAATCCGAGGCCTGCAGGAGCTCGAAACCCTCGGCATACGCCTGCATGATCCCGTACTCGATGCCGTTGTGGACCATCTTGACGAAGTGCCCGGCGCCGCTCTTGCCCACATGGAGGAAGCCGTCGGGCGGGGCAAGGGCGGAGAAGATCGGGACGAGGCGGTCGTAGGCCGCCACCTCGCCCCCGATCATCAGACAGTAGCCCACCTCGAGACCCCAGATGCCGCCGCTGGTCCCGCAGTCCAGCAGGTGGACGCCGTGCTCCGCGAGGCGAAGAGCGCGCCGGGCCGTATCGCTGTGCCGGCAGTTACCGCCGTCGATGATGGTGTCATCGCGCTCACACAAAGGCACGATGCGGTCCAGCATCTCGTCCACCGACTCGGCGGGCACCATGATCCAGATGGCCCGGGGCGCGGTGAGTTGAGCCACGAGGTCCTCGATGGTCTCGGCCCAGCTCGCACCGGTCTGCAGCAGGGTGTCCTGCTTGCTCTTGGTGCGGTTCCAGGCGACCACCTCATGTCCACCGCGCTGGATGCGGGCAACCATATTCATCCCCATGCGTCCGAGACCGCAGAAGCCTATTCTCATCGGGACCCTCCGAAACCGGTGATGCGACCGCCATCGCGAGGCGCTCTTTCAGAACACGATGACCCCGAACTGCGAGGCGTCCTTGCCGCCGCAGATTCCCGGGGTCCACTGGAGCCAACCGCCGAAGGTCTCGCCGTCGGCCTCGTTGACCGTCATCGAGAAGGCGTTCACCGCTCCGGGGGTGTGGCTCACTCCCGGGAGGGCCGCCCACGGCACGGCGGCCTCGTACCGCGTGCGCCCCTCGCCACGGGTGATGGCGATCTTGCCCTCTTCGATGAGCCGTTCGTCCGGCGTCCATTGCCAAAGCTGCGGGCCCTCCGGGGTGAACGCCAGGCCCAGCTCGCACACATCGGAGAAGGTACTGCGCCACGGGGGCGTGCCCGGTCGCAGGTCTATCTGGAGGCAGTCGCCGCTCCACATCATCTTGGTCGTGTTGTCCTGGACATGGATGTCATCGGTGACCTCGGCGGCGATGTAGAAGAGGTCGTCATCCGCCGCCAGCCACACCCGGGCAGAGAGGTCCTCCGGGCCGCCATAGTCGTCCACGTGCGCGGCGTGATCGGGCCCCAGGACCAGCGAGGGATCCATGATCCACTCGGAGAGGTCGCCGTCCACCGCGGGAGTGAATCTGAAGGCCTGCACGCGGGGCCGGGGGGGCGCCACATCAAACTGCTGCCTGCCCTCGGCCCTCACCAGGTACGCCGCCACGGAAGCCACGTCCGCCGGGGCGTCCTCGGGCACGGAGCAGTGGACCAGCATCCGCGTCCGTCCGTGAGCGGGGACGGGGGCGAAGGCCAGGGCACGCCCCGGCCACAGCTCCCAGGTTTGCGGCACATCCAGCCGCACCCGGGTTCCGGCGGGAAGGGCGCTGCCCAGGTTGTTATGCAATTCCACCCACAGAACGGCATCCTCACCGGCCCGCAGGGCGCCGGCGGACAGCCCCACGGCCACCACCGCATCGGGGACGACGGTGATCTCGAAAGGCACCTCGATGGCGTGGTGTTCGTCGAACCGAAGCGTGGCCGTGGCGGCCAGCCTCTCACCGGGCTTCAGCCCCGCCGGCACCTCCACCGGGACCGAGGCCTTCAACCAACCGTCATTGGCCGGATCGGGGCCGAACTCACGGAACACGTCGGACCCCAGGAAGGAGGCGCAGATGGTGGGGGTGGGCTGTCCGGCACCTGGCTTGACGGCCACGTTGACTATCGCCGTGTCTCGCGCGGCGCACCGGGTGACCGGGATCGCCAGCTTCCACTCGGTCCCGTGCTGAGCCGCCCAGGCCTCGGCCCCGGCGCGTCGGGCGTCCACGGGGCTTGCCGCCTCCTCGGCCGACGTGACGGCGGCGGCCGACGGCACCCGGGTGACCTGGATCACCTTGGCCTCCCACGGCTGCAGGACCTCGGTGCGGCGCAGGAGCCTCGTAGGCGAGAACCCCGCCGGGGTGTCGCCCTCCTTCCTGATGTCCGTGAGCAGCAGGCAGTCGCCCTCCCCGGCGAGCTCTCCGAATCGGGCGGTGTCCAGCTCGTAGTCAAACACCCGGGTCTCGGGGCCGAGGTTGGCCATCAGCAGGCCGAGGCTGCCGTCGCTGCCCTTCCAGACATTGCCCATCACCGCGGGCAAGGTGGAGTCGAAGGACTTGCCCTGCCAGTCGTGCCACGAGCCGGTCACGG
>CAYRFY010000033.1:16287-22998 GCA_964423635.1 uncultured Armatimonadia bacterium
GTGGCGAGCGGCAGCTCACCGACGACCTCGCCGTAGACCACGTACTTGAGCGCGGCGTGGCGCAGGCGCACGACCTGGCGCAGGTACTCGCCGCGCTCGGTGGGGTTGGCGTCCTCGAAGCCCATCCAGCCGAGCTGGGAGCCCCAGACGAAGTCGCGGCCCTGTATCATGGCGTAGGGCTGCAGGCCGGCGTCGCAGCGGGCATTGCTGGCGAAGTACAGCGAATACCCGCTGTAGACGGCGGTCATCATCGGGATCTCGTCGGGCATGCGGGGGTTCCAGATGAGGAAGCAGTCCACCCCGTCCATGTAGGGCTCGGCGTTGTTCTCGGTGGTGATGAGCACGTCGCGGCCCTCGGCGTGCGCGGCCTTCTGCACCTTCTCCAGCATGACCCGATAGCCGTCCACCCAGTAGCTGCCTCCTCCCAGCGGGTGACCGTGGGTGGGGTCGTAGCAGGGGCAGGGCCCGGCGGCGGCGATCTGGTCGATGTAGATGCCGTTCACGCCGTAGAAGCCGCAGAGGTGCTCGCAGACCTCGGCGATCTTGTCCTGCCAGAAGTCCGTGGCGGGGCACATGATCGCCTGCTTGGCCTGGGAGGGGTAGACCTCCTGGTAAGGAGTCAGATCGGCCAGCTTCGTGGCCCACTTCTGGTCCTCGGGCCAGCCCTCGAGCTGCTTGTCGTACAGTCGGCCGTTGATGTAGGGCATGATGATCTTGCCCTCGGGGACCAGAGCGTCGATGGCGATCTTGAAGTCATCGACGGCCGGGAAGTAGTCGGGATAGTGGGTATCGAAGGGCCAGTGGTGCCAGGAGTACCAGTGCAGGCCCACGGGGACACCGAAGAAGTCCTGGGCCCGGCGCATGTTCTCGATCACCTGCTCGGCCGTGCCGCCGCCGCAGAACCACAGGCCCAGGTTCTTGCAGGCCTCCGGCGTGGACGCGCGGTCCGTCAGCGGGCCTTCCCGGGTCCAGGTCTGCTGCAGCGCCCACGAACGGTAGAGCTTGCAGCCCTCCCACCAATCGCCACAGGGCGCGAGTGCCACGGCGCCGGGAGTCGTGAAATCATTGCCGGGCCGGGTGGCGTCTTCGGCCAAAGTCCGATAGTAGAACTCGCCGCCGGGGCTGTACTGGAAAGACTTGGTGAAGTTGCGCCCGTCCTCGTAGCCCAGATACAGGCCATTGTCGCCGTCATGCACCGAGATGAATTGCATGGGCCAGTTGGCCGAGGGATAGGAGCCGCCCTGGGGGAAGCTGCCGTGCAATTGCCCCCAGTTGCTCCGGGGCACCGCGGCCTTCGTCTCAGGGCTGTCGGCCAGCCCGACGAGGACCGGGAAGTCCACATTGATAAGGCTCCACTTCTCACTGCCGTTCTCCACCGCCAGAGACCAGCGGCTGCGCCCTTCGCCCTCCGGGCAGGTGACCGTCACCCTCGCCGCCAGCGCCTCGTCCTGCCCATCGACCGCGACGCCCTTCCAGGCTAAGGTCAGCGTGCGGCCGTCCTCGGAAGTGACGGCCGTGCGCTCCCGGCACCCGCCGGCGCTGTCGACTATCCTGTCATTGCCCTCGGTGTCGCGGAACGCGAGCCGCCAGGTCAAAGGCGGGGTATCCGAGGGCGTGAGAAACTCGTGGCCGGAGACGACGTCGCGCAGAGAGATGCAGCCGAGGCTCTCGGCCTCGAAGGCCACGGAGACCCTGTCATTGCCAATACCGTGAGAGATGGTGTCCACCTCCGTCGCCGCCTCCCCGGGCTCGGTCCACTCCGCCGTGAGCTGCGGGGCGGCGAACTGCCGGACGTAGCGCTCAGGCGATAGCGCCGGGCCGATGTACAGCCGGCCCGTGAGATCGACGGACTTCTCCGCGAAACTCTGGGTGTGCTGCAGGTAGGTGACGTACGTGCTGCGGCCGTCAAACAGGGTCACGGGCCGGTCGTCGAAGGACAGCCCCAACGCGTTTTGCCCGTCATCCAGGGCCGCCCAGCCGCCGAAACCACGGAAGGCGTCGTCGTCCAGGAGCCTGCCGGACTGCAGTTCCTGATCCTCTCCCGCCCAGTTGCGCAGGCCGTCGTCCTTGCGCGAGGGCTGCATGATGTGCAGCTCCGGCCAGACGAAGTCGTCCTCCCGGGAGACGGTGGCGCTGAACCGCACCAGCGGCGAGTATGCCCGGAATGTCCACTGATACACCGTAGCGGCACAGCCCGGCTCATCCTCCCGACGGTCGTAGGCCGCGACGGCCTCCACCGTGACCTGCAAAGGCCCCTCCTCCACCACCGTCACCTGCGCCTTCGCATCGCTGTGCAACATCAACTGCCCCCGCTCCTTGTCAAAGAGCCGGTCGAACCACTGCCAGCGGGTCTCCGTATGGCCCGAGACGGGGTACTCGATAGCCGTGGGGAAGCCGCCGTGGCCGGTCCTGGGGAACACAACGCCTAGAAGGCTATTGCGGACCGCGATAGTCTCGTCGGAGACCTCAACGCTGAGGTCGGTTTGCCCGGCGGCATCATCGGCCGCGGGCTTCAGGCTCATCTCCTCACCCGGCGCCAACGCGCCGGGCACAAGCACTAGAAAGCCGCCCGCGATGGCCTGGGTCGGGCATATTGTGCCATCCGGGGCCACCAGGTCGGTCACCGGGTCGGGTATGAAGGGGACCTGAACAATCTCCTGAAACGCCCGGCTTCCGGCATTGTGCACCGTCAGACTCTGGGCGGAGCAGACGAGGCAGGGCAGTGTGGCTAGAGTCAGGCAGGCAAGACGCGTCATGGGCCAGAACCACCTGGGTACGGAATGATGAAATGGGTGCGGGGAGATGACTTGGCAGCGATCCCCGCCGGCTCCGGAGACCTTCGCCGATGTCCGCGGGAAGACCTCCTGATGCAGAGCGGAGACGGAGGAGAACGACAACGTCTCACCACGCAGATCGGGGCGTTCCGGCCCGATCTACATGACACAGAGAGCACGGAGTTCCACGGAGAACGGCGCGACAGGAGGACACGGAGGAGAGCGGCAACGTCTCACCACGGAGAGCACGGAGGACGGCGAGGGGAGGGACACGGCCGAACACAACGGCCCTTCGCCGCGGTTGTCTCCTCTGCCCTCCTCAGCGGGCCAGGGTCTCACGGATGAGGTCCACCAGCTCGGCGAAGCGGAAAGGTTTGGGGAGGACGGCAGCGGCCCCGCCGGTGAGAAGCTCGCGGACGGCGTGCTCGTCGGCCCGCCCGGTGATGACGATCAGCGGGGGAGCCGATAGGCGGCCGGAGAGTGTCTCCAGAAGGCGCCTGGCTCCGCCACCGGGCATGAGCAGGTCCGAGACGATCAGATCGTAGGGCGCACCCTCCACGGCGGCCAGGGCATCGTCGGTGGTGGCGGCGATCGTCACCTGGAAGCCGGCTGTGGAGAGCGCCTCCTGCAGGATGCCGCGGAGGTCCTCTTCATCCTCGGCCACCAGCACCCGGCCCCCGCTGGCGCCGCAGGCAAAGCGCGCTTCGGCCGCGGCCCCCACCCGCTCCGTTGGTCGCGAAGTCTCCGTTGTCACATCCAGGGTAATGGCGAAGGAGGCTCCCCGGCCGGGTTGGCTCTCGACGGCGATCGTCCCGCCGTGGGCGCGGAGGATACCGTGCGACACGGACAGGCCGAGGCCGGTGCCGGCCACGTCGGCATCGCCCAGACGCCCCTTGGTGGTGAAGAACGGCTCAAAGACGCGACCCATGGCTTGCGGGGCGATCCCCACGCCGGTATCGGTGATGGTCGCCACCACCTGCTCGCGGCCTCTGGGGCCGGCGACCACGCGGGTGGCGGCGGTCAGTGTCCCGCCGCCGGGCATGGCATGGCACGCATTGATGATCAGGTTGAGGAATACCTCTTGGAGCTGTCCCTCGTCGGCGGCGACCAACCTGCCCGCGGAGGCATAGTCCTTGAGCACAATAATGTCGCTGTTGTGGATCTCGCGGGCGGCCAGGGAAAGGGCGGCGTCGATGGTGTCCTCCATCGCGGTGGGAGCCCGGTTGGGCTCCTCGGGTCTCACGAAGTTCATGAGATTCCTGACCACATCCGCTCCCCTCGCGGTGCCCCGGAGCGCGGTTTGCACCAGCTTCTCGTAGGCTTCCGGCGTGGCGGACTCGGCGGCGAGGTGGGCTCTGCCGTCGATGATGGCCAGGATGTTGTTGAACTCATGGGCGACGCCGGCGGCGAGCTGGCCGATGGCCGCCATGCGCTGGGCCTGCTCCACCTTCTCGCGCTCCGAGATGTCCCGCAGGACGCCCCGGAACCCAACGATCTTGCCGTCCTCGTCGCGCATCGTGGCTGTGTGGATCTCGCAGCGGATCGTGCGCCCGTCCTTGGCCCGCAGATCGTAGATGCCAAAGGACGGCCCACCGACGGCCGCGATCTGCCGGAGGGCTTGCTCGGCCCGCACGACATCGGCAGGGGTCATCAGGTCACGGATGTTGGCCCCTCTGTGGAGGTCGTCCTGCGTGTAGCCGAAGGCAGCCAGGCAGCTCTGGTTGGCATAGTGCAGGTTCAGGCCCAGGTCTGCCTCGTAGATCATGTCCGGCAGCAGGTCGGCGGTCTCGCGGAAGCGGCGCTCGCTCTGGCGCAGGGCGGCCTCGATGCGCTTCCGCTCGGTGATATCGACGACCACGGCGATGACCCCTGCTTCGGGAGCAGCGGGGTCCAGCAGTGTGGCACTCGCCTGACACTCCCGCAAGTCGCCGTCGGCACGGACGATCTGGACATCGCTCTCCAACGTCCCCAGGCGGACGACCTCCTCGGTCATCAACCGCTCCACCCGGAGACGCTCGGCCTCCGAAGGGTACAGGTCCGCGGGTACGGGACCCTCCAGCGTCCCCGGCTCACGCCCCAGAAGGCGGCACAGGGTGTCGTTGGACCACTGGATACTGCCGTCCTTAATCAGCGCGATCCCCACGGGGAACGACAGCAGGATCGCGTTGAGGGCCTGGTTCTTCTGACGAAGGGTCTCTTCGGACTGTCTGGAGGCCGTGACATCGCGCATGATCGTCAGGGTCCGCACCACGGCCCCGTCGCTGACGATGGGGAGCTTGCGGGTATCGGTCCAGAAGGTGACCCCATCGACCTCGGTGCCCTCCTGAGACGCGATCGCCTCGCCGCTTCGGAAGACCTGCTCGTACTGCGAGAAGACGTGCTCATCGAGGAAGGGGCACACCTCGCGGAGGCTCCGGCCCACGGGGTCCAGCACGATCCCGGCCTGGGCGAGGTAACTACAGAAGGCGGTGTTGGCGATGATGAGGGTGAGGTCGCGGTCGACCACGTGCATCATGTCCATCGAGGCATCGAAGGCGGCGCGGCACTCAGAGGCGATATGGGCGTCCGCTCCGGCTCCATCCAAAGGACGTGTCATAGGGCTCCACCTGTGAGAAGCGGCGCAATGACGGGCGCATGGGAGCCGCTGCGTCGGCCGGTGCGATGCCCGGGGAACGGGTGCGATGCTCGGCAACGGCTCAGGAGCAATATAGCTGCATTGGGCCGCCAATGCAAATCCGGCGGCGGCGGAGGACGGGCAAATCAGAGGGGCGGCTTCGTCGGCGCGGGGCTGCGTTTTCGCCCCGGCTTCGACCATTTCCGCAGTCGTCGACCTGCCGGACCGCCGGGAAGGAGGTCGGCCCGATGCCCTTCGAGAACAGTCATCCGTACCGGCCCTCTGGGCCAGACTACCACTGCATGTTCCGGGAGGACGATCATGTCCGTCAGGATGGGCTTCATCGGCACCGGCGGTATCGCTCAAGGACACATGGACCGACTGTCGCAGATCGAGGGCGTCAGGAACGTGGCCTTCTGCGACGTACAGCTCGACCGCGCCCAGGCGGCGGCGGAGAAGTTCGGCGGCACGGCGTATGACGACTTTGCCAGGATGCTGGACAAGGAGGACCTCACCGCGCTGTTCATCGGCACCCCTCCCTTCGCCCACGGCGAGATGGAGATCGCCGCCGCGGAAAAGGGCCTGCACCTGCTCGTCGAGAAGCCCATCGCCATCGACTGCGACATGGCCAGGCCGATCCTGCGGGCCATCGAGAAATCCGGGATCATCACGGCCGTCGCCTACAAGTACCGCTGGGATGACCACGTGAACAAGGCCAGGGAGATGCTGGCGGGGCGCAAGATCGGCCTGGTGTTCGGCAACTTCTGGGGCGGCCTGCCCGGAGTGCCCTGGTGGCGCGTGCAGGAGCAGTCCGGCGGGCAGATGGTGGAGCAGACCACCCACATCGTGGACATGGCCAGGTACCTGGCGGGAGACATCGTCAAGGTCCAGGCCTTCGATACCCATCAGGTCATGCACGAGAAGGTCGAAAACTGCAATGTGGCCGATGCCGCGGTGGCCAATCTTGCGTTCGCAAACGGCGCCGTGGGCACCATCAGCAATACCTGCATGCTCCAGGGCTGGGGCCAGAGCTCCTGTCGCGTGATGGCCGACGGGTTCACGCTCAACGTCGCCGGCGGCACCCTCACCTGGAACTCGCCGGAAGACAGCGGTGAGTACCAGGTGCAAAAGGACGGCTACACCGGCGAGGATCAAGCTTTCATCCATGCGGTTAAGACCGGCGACCGCAGCGTGATCAACTCCGACTACGCCGATGCCTACAAGAGCCTGGCGGTAAGCGTAGCCGCTAACAAGTCGGCGGAGGCCGGCGGCGCAGTGATCGAGGTGGCCGGCCTGCTGTAGGAGAGGGATGGGAACGGGGGG
>CAYRFY010000034.1:0-13626 GCA_964423635.1 uncultured Armatimonadia bacterium
CGTTGGCCGTTGGCCGTTGTAGGGCGGCGACCTGTGCGCCGCCGCCGTTCGTCGTCCGTGCTTGATGCCCCCCTCGGCGCGGTACAGGCCCACGCCCTACAGAGCGGCGCCGTTGGCCGTTCCGCGCCACGCATCACGCGCCACCCGCCACGGCCTTTCGCCGTAGCCCTCTCCTGAGCGGCTCCCGCAGGGCGGGACGAAGGAGAGGGAAAGCGGGGCCCGCACGGGACCCGCAGGGAGCGGCGCCGTTCGCCGTCGTCCCGCCCTGCGGGATCGGGCTTTCCAACCCGACGCCGTTCGTCGTTGCTGTATGGAGAGGCCGAGTGTGCAGCCGATGCGACGCGCAGCGTCGCCCGCACACCCGGCCCGGCCGTCTGGTGTGCCCCCTCTCCGCAAGCAGAGGCGCAGGGGGCTAGGCGGCGTCTAGTTCCGCCTGAGATTCCACGCCTCGCCCAGGCTGGGCAACGTCGGCTCGGCCTCGGGCTCGGGCTCGCGGAGCATGGGCGCTTCTCCGCTTCCCGCCGGCAGATGCCGGGCCAAGGCGGGGGCGTGCCCGATGAAGGCCTGGCCCGATAGCCAATCCTGATAGACCCTCTGGAAGACCTCGGGCTCCACAAGCTGCATGGTCGGGATCTGTCCTACCGTCACCATCGCCTTCTGGTACGCGGCCTGGGTCTTTTGGGCCTCGTCGTTGACGAGAGCGGCCAGCAGAATGGCCGCCTGGGTGCTCACGTCGAACTCGTCGCAGGCCTCGCGGTCATCTGCCGAAAGTCCGGCGCGCAACCCCTTCCAGCGAACGCTGAGGCCCGGCTTGATCTGGTCGGCGAAGTGCGCCAGTCTTGCGTGGGGATAGGCCTCGTGCTCGCCACTGACGGTCATGGCCACGTCGTAGCCCAGGAGCAGCGCCGCTACCACTCCGGCCGGTCCGCCGGCGATGCTGCCCAAACCCACGACCTCCAGCAGCGGCCCCACCACGAGCCGGGTCGCCGCCGCCGAGGCCAGCTTCTTCCGCAGCCAGCCCACCTTCTGCCCATCGGCCAGGGCGATCAGCACCTTGCGCACGTAGTCCTGCCTCCCGGTCTGCAACTCCTCCAGGAGCCTGTCGCAGGCGGCGGTGAGGTCCGCGTCGGCGGAGGACTTACGGATCTCCACCACGACCCACCGCGCCCGCTCACTCACCACCAGGGGCAGAGTGACCAGGTAGGCCAGGTCCTCCTGGGCCTCGGGCGCGCCCTTGCCCAGGACCATTACGTCCCTGGTCACCGGCTCCAGGGCCAGCAGGGCCGCGCGAATGCGGGCCAGGTTCTGTCCCGGCTTGCCCGCGATCTGCGCCAGTGTGTCCTCTCCGGCCAGCCACTGCCGCACCAGCTCGGCGTCGCGCTCGCCTAGAGGCGCATCGGCGCTGAGCTTGCCATCCATGGCCGCTGTCGCTTTCACGGCCTCATAGAAGCGCTCCTGCCGGAAGACGCCGAGCCTGTCCTTAGTGCGTCCCAGGCTGTGCAGCCACTTGCCGTAGGCTTGATCGTACGGCATCTCCCCCACCCTGGAGGGGTCCATCCAGCTCGAGATCAGGTCCGCCCGGCCGTCCTGCACGTAGGCGCACATGGCTCGGCCGCGGAAGGTGAGGATGTCGTCGGCCGGCTGCGCCGCCGCGGTCGCTACCAATGCCAGTGCCAGCAGACCCACAATGATGGCGTGGGCGTTGCCCCGCCACGGTGTACGAACCCAACTCATTGCCATGTCGCACTCCTCCTGTTGCCTGCAGTGTTCGGCGTCAGGCGGGCGGCGTCCTCTATGTCCCGACGAGGGGGCGCAGCGCCGCCGGAAGAGGCCCGCGCGGGCATCCGCGATTGCCTCCTGTCCCTGGGCCGCCTCAGCTTGACTATTACCCCCCGCTGGTTTAGAATCCGCCTCGCGCGCCCGTACGGAGTTTCCCCCACAGCCATCGCCCTCCGCGACGCGGCACCTCCGCACGTGCACCGGGCCCGCCTCACCTCTTTAGATTCACGCGATCCGTGGCCGCACGGCCGCCGGTCTCGTGTGCCGGATGAAAGGAGTTCTCCATGTCCGCCGACCACAAGGCGATCATCTTCCTCGGTGACGGTATGGGCGACCGCCCTGTGCCATCCCTGGGTGGCAAAACAGTCATCGAGGCCACCGACACCCCGGCCCTGGACGCAGTGGCGGCCGGTGGTGATTGTGGCATGCTCTACCCTGCGGGGCCGGGCAGGCCTGTGGGCAGTGACACCGCACACATGGCCATCCTGGGATATGATCCCTTCGAGCTCTACCGCGGTCGCGGGCCTTTCGAGGCCAAGGGTGTCGGCATCGACGTGCGTCCCGGAGACCTCGCCTTCCGCTGCAACTTTTCCACCGTCGAAGGTGGTGTCGTCACCGACCGCCGGGCGGGCCGCATCAAGACCGGTACCGAGCAGCTCGCCAGGGCCGTCAATGACGGCCTGTCCGAGGGTATCGACGGCGTGCAGGTGATCTTCAAGGAATCGGTGGAACACCGGGCCGCGCTGGTGCTTCGTGGCGAGGGCCTCGACCATCGGATTGGCGAGGTCGACCCGCACAAGGAGGGCGTGGAGTACTGGGAGTGCGTCGCCCTTCCCGAAGCCGCCGGCGACACCACGGCCGTGCGCACCGCCAAGATCGTCAACGAGTTTGTTCGCCGGGCCCACGAGATCCTCGAGGCCCATCCGGTGAATGCGCAGCGCAAGCAGGAGGGCCTGCTGCCCGCCAATGCGGCGCTGCCCCGCGGCGTGGGTACGGCCGTGGAGCTGCAGTCGTTCCAGGACAAGTACCACCTGCACGGGGCGATGATCGTGGAGGTCGATCTGGTCCGCGGACTGGGGATGTACCTGGATATGGACGTGATCGAGGTGGCCGGTGCCACCGGTGGCGCAGACACCGACGAGTACGCCATCGCCAGAGCCGTGGAGGCCGCCTGGGCCGGACACGACTTCATCCTGGCCAACATCAAGGCCCCCGACCTGGGTGGGCACGACTCCGACGCCGTGGCCAAGATGGCCTCCGTCGCCAAGGTCGACAGAGCCGTGGGCTACCTGCTGGACCATCTGGACTGGTCTCGCACCACAATGATGATCGGGGCCGACCATTGTACCCCCATCGTCGTCGGCGACCACACCGGAGACGCCATTCCCATCGCCTTCTACGGCTACGGAACGAGACCCGATGACGTCACGACCTACGGCGAGAGGTCGTGCTCGCGGGGCTCTCTGGGGCACCTCGTCGGGGCCGACGTAATGTCCCTGCTCACCAACTACACGGGGACGCAGCACAAGTTCGGCGCCTAACCCGCGTCTTGGTCGAGCCCGCAAGGGGCGGTGGACCCACGCCTCAACACCCGCGCGACGAGGAGGGATTCAGGTGGCACTGAGACACCGGCCACACCGCATCATCTACGTGCCTCTAGACGACCGCCCCAGCAACCTCAGGGCTCCTCGTCTACTGGCCCAGATGGTCGACTACGACATTCTCATCCCACCCGCGGAGATGCTGGGCTGCTTCCGGGTCCCCGGCCAACCCGAGGAGATCGCCGCCTGGCTGGTTGCACATGCCGAGAGCCATCCGGACGTGATCATCCTCTCGCTGGACATGCTGGCCTACGGCGGCCTGTGGGCCTCGCGTTGCAGCACGACCCGGTCCGCTCTGGCCCAGCAGCGCATGGGGTTGTTGTCCAGGCTACGCGCCGCCTGCCCGGAGGCCACCATCTACGGGCTGAGCACCATCCTGCGCCTGGGCGCGGTGACCAGCTCCGATGAGGGAGCCCTGCACCTGGCCGCTCTGAAGCGGCATTCGGTGCTGGTGGGCCGCATCGCGGACAAGGCGGACCCGGAGGATCGCCGCAAGCTGGCGGCCCTGGAGCGCGAGATCCCCGCCTCCGTCCTGGGCGAGTACCTCGCGATCCGCGACCGCAACCAGCAGATCAACCTCCGAGCCGTCAAGGAAGTCGCCGAGGGCAATCTGGACTTCCTCGTCTTCGGGCAGGACCTGGCGGACCGCTACGGCGTGCACAGGCAAGAACAGGCCGTGATCGACAATTCCGTGCGGGAGCAGGGAGTGCAGGACAAGGTCCTCGCCATGCCCGGCACCGACGAGCTGGGCATGTGCCTTCTGACCCGGTTCGTACACACCCACATGGGCAAGACACCCACGGTGCGCATCCTGGTGCCTGAGCCTGAAGCCCTGGCAGAGCTCCCGGCCGGTGAGGACCAGCCGTTCTCGGAGAGCTTGAGTTCCCACCTGAAGCTGGTGGGAGCCCGGCCGGCCGAGGAGGGCGACCGCGCCCCCGATGTGGTGCTGATCGTCAATGCTCCCATCGCCTACAATCGCGCCGACCTCCACGACGCCTCGGTGGCCCGTGCCCACCGCAAGCGGGCCCGTTCCTTTGTGGCAGAGGCCATCGCCGCCGCCGCCGGGCGCTCCGCGGCCGTCTGTGACGCCGGCTTCTCCAATGGTGCCGACGACATCTTCGTCCAGGAGTTGGTCTCCGCCACTCCCGAACTCCCCCGCCTGCTGAGCTACGCCGGCTGCGGAACGGCCAGCAACTCCCTGGGCACCGTGCTGTCCCATGCCTCGCTGCGTCTGATCTCCCTGCAGGACAAGGGCGCCTTCGATCTGGCCAGCCGCCTCGGTGATATGTCCCCCATGCGCTACCTGCAGCTTCTGGACACACTCATCGCCTCGGAGAAGGCGCACATCCGCCTCCTGCTCACCCGACTCACCGACGATTGGCTCTACCAGGCCCGACTGAGACCCCGACTGACGGAGCACATCTGCAACGGCCTGCATCACGGGGTCTTCGACCTCTCAGGCAGCTACAGCCAGGCCGAGAGCCTCGTACGCGACAACCTCACCAGCGCCGTCTCCGACCTGTGGATCGACCAGTTCCTGGGGCGGCGCTGCGTGTCGCTGGGCAGCGACACCTCCGAGGAGGAGCCCAGCGTCCTGGTGCTTGCCGAGCTGGAGGAGACCCGGATCTCGTTGCCCTGGCGCCGGCTGTTCGAGGTGGATGTCGAGGTGGAGTTCGGGGTCCAGCTTGTGGCTTCGACCTACGGGCCGTAACCAAAGGTCCCCTATCCTGCAGAACCCACGGACGGCCGGGCATCGCTGCCCGGCCGTCTCTTCGCATTCTCTCCTGCCCGGGCCCTTACGAAGTCGGCTCGGTCTTCTCCGTCACGCTCTGCAGCGTTCTCTTCTCATCCTGATAGCGCGCCGCATCGCGGAACTTCTTCAGGTCATTGAGCAGGTTTTCCATCTGGATGATGAGCTGATCCAGTTGGTCCTCGCCCACAATCGCCTCGTAGACCTCGATCTCGCCCAGCTCCACACAACGGTCGGATGAGTGGTTCTCGTGGATGATGACCTTGAGGTAGCGGCACTCCACGGGCGGGAAGTCGAAGGCCTGCTTGATCGGCCTGTTGACCACCATGTAGGTGCCCACCGGCCGATAGGGGCCGTCCGCCTCGGTAACGGATACCTGAACCTCAATCGTCTTGACCCAGCGCCCGATGATGGACGGATCGTCGGTGGTGGGGTCGATGACGATGCGGCTGATCAGGTGGGTCTTGTCCTCAGGGCCGAAGGCGAGTGTGATCCAGTGCGGCTCACCCGGCGTGGGCGGCGTCTGCGTGGACCAGCCATAGGAGTCCGGGGGCGTGTGATTGCCCACGACGAACAGACCGTCGATGGCATTCTTCGCCGCCCAGTGAGGCATCACTTGACCGTTGTCGTATTGCGCTTCGCTGGACACGGCCACAACTCGACCACCGTTGGCTGCGGCGGCGATATTCGTGCTGCCTGCTACGGTGCCTCCGGCGGCCAGCGCCGTCGCACCGGCCAAGATGAGCGTCGCGCCGACAAACGCGAGCCTGGTACCACCGGTCGTTCTCAACATCCCACCGCTGGCCTCCTTTACCTGCTGCGGGTCAACCGCACCCGGGTGCGCCTACTGGGCTCCGGGGATCGGATAGTGCTTGCTGAATACCACGCGCCCCTCGTGGACGACCTCAATCGTGACCGGACCCTCTGTGGCCACGACCCACTCCCGTGTCTCGTCGGGGTCGAGGGTCATCTCGGCGACGATATCGCCCTGGCCGCTGTCATCGGACTTGCGGATGAGGATCTCTTGCTCTCCTCGTTGGCCCCGGGCGGTCACCCCCACCTCGAACCGGCGCTTCCCGGTGCCGGGGAAGTTTGCCGCGAAGCCGGGGTCCTCGGTGACAACAACTCCCGGCTCAATCCCGTCGCCCTCCTCCGGGCCCCGGCTGACGGTGAGTTGTACCGCGGCGCCTCGAGGTGCCACCGACCCGGCCGGGAGGTCTTGAGCGATGACACTCCCCTGCGCGATCTGGGTGTCGGGCAGTCCGATGGCGGCCTCGGCGGGGCGAAGCCCGGCATCGGTGAGGATCCTCCGCGCCTCCGCCTCCGGCAGGCCGATGGTCGAGGGCACGATGACCTCGTTTTCACCGGCGATGGGACCGTATCCAGAGGACGTTTCCTTCTTGTGCAGGTCGCGCAGCTCCGTCAGCCGCGCCAGGACATGCTCGAGCTTCCGCGTGATGTCCACCACAGTGCCCGCCTGCTCCGTGGCCGGGTGAATCTCGATCTCTCCCAGCTCCACGCGCCTGTCCGAGCCATGGTTTTCAAGCAGCAGCAGGCGCACGTAGCGACAGGGCACGGGCGGGAAATCAAACCGCTGGAGCCCGGCCTCGTTGAGGACCAGGAACCGGCCGACACTGTGATAGGGTCCATTCTCGCCGGCGGAGGACACCTGCAGCTCGACGGTGCGTACCCAGCGTCCCAGATTGGGCGAAGACGGCGTGGCCGGGTCGATACCCAGGCGTCCAATGCGGGTGACCGGCGCCTCGGGGCCGAACGTGACCACCACCCATTCAGGCTGTCCCGGCTGGGGGGCCGCGTTGGTGGCCCACCCCAGGGAGGTCTCCGCTGTCCGCCCCTGGAGGACCCTGATCCCGTCGAAGGCATTGGCCACCTGCCATTGCGGGTCGAGGCGACCGTCCTCGTGCTTGACCTGGCTGGAGACGGCGACCACCGTGCCACCGGCGGCGGAGGCGGCCAGGTTGGTGGCCGGATCCCCCTCTTCGGCATTGCCGAGGACGCACAGCGAAACAGTAATGAGGCCTACCAGTCGTCTGAGAATCGCTCTGTGGGCCATAGGATGTGTTCGGTTCCCTGGGCTGTGGCGTGGCCTGATGAGTATTGGACAGGTGAGTCCGCAGATCGGTGCGGGCCTGTGTCTTCCGGTGCGCTGAGCGGCGGAGGCGGTGCACGGCCCGGTGCACGCGGGGTCGGAATAGACACCGTGTCGCGCCCGCGCGGTACTGGGGCTCGGGCTCGTCGAGTTTGCCCTCCGGCACCTCGTCCTCGGGAGACACTGCGTCATCGGAGGGACGATCCGGGGCCTCCATGGGCAGGTGCCACACCAGCGACCCGTTGTGGTACACCTCGATCGTGGCCGCTCCCTCGGTCAGAACCGGGATTCGCTTGGACACGGCGGGGTCCAGGCGCGTCTCCAGAACCGTCGTTCTACCGCCGCGGTCGTCCTGGGTGACGACCTTGATCATCTGGGCCCTCTCCTGGCCCTGTACTGTTACGGTCACATAGAACCTACGCTTGCCGGTGCCGGCGTGGGTCTGGGCGAACTCGGTGTCCTCAGTCAACTCGACACTGGGGTCGACCTCGGTCGGGACGGGCTCCTCCGGAGGGACCTCCACCGGCGGCGGGGCGGCGCCCGGATCGGGCCCCTTGCTGATGACCAAGTTGATCCCGTCGCCCTTGTTCACCCTGACGCCCGGACGCGTCTCCTGTTTGATCACGCGACCGGCAGGAACGGTGGCGTGGTAAACCTGCTTTACGTCGTTGCCCACAGCGAGTCCGGCGCGCTCCAACTCCTCATTGGCCTCGGAGAATGTCATCTCCTCCACCGGAGGCACCGCTACCTGCTCTCGCCCGCGGTTGACCACGATGTCCACAGCCGTCTCGGCCTTGACCGCCTGCCCCTCCGCCGGGGTCTGCTCGATCACGACCCCCGGCTCGGAAGAGCTGTCCGTGATCTCGGTCACGCTGCCCAGCTTCAGTCCGTGGGCCTCCAGAGTTCTCTGAGCATCCGCCCGCTTGTACCCTTTCACCAGCGGCACCTGCACCGTGGTGTCGGCGTCCCCCGGTGAGAGTGCCCTCTTGGCCACGACGGCCACCAGGATCAGGGCCACAACGGCCATGGATAGGACGAGGAGTGCTCCCCACGCGGGCCGCCTGGTGTCCGGCGCCGGGGCCCTGGGCGCCACGGTGCGCGGCTCTACTCGCTGTTCGATGATCGGGGCCAGAGGCCGGGGCGTGACCTGAATCTCATCGCCCCGCCCCGACAGTCCCGGAGACACGATCTCCCGCGGAGCGGCCGCCGGCTGCAGGACACTGGTGGCCCCCTGCGGAGCCTGCAAGACTCCGGTGCGGTCCAGGCCCTGGCCGCCCTGGAGCTTGTTGAGATCGGCCAGCATCTCATCGGCGGAACGGTATCTCTTGGCCACCTCCCGGGCCATGGCCTTGCTGACCACGAATTCCGTGGAGGGAGACACGGAGGAGTTCACCGCGCGCACCGATGCGGGCCGCTCGCGCAGGTGCTTGGCGGCGATCTCATCCTCGGAGCGACCGGTGAAGGGCGTACTACCGGTGAGGGCCTCGTACATGACGCAGCCCACGGAGTACAGGTCCGAGTGCGGTCCGGCGGGGCTCCCCTGTACCTGCTCGGGGGCCATGTACGGCGCCGAGCCCAGCACCGTCCCGCCGGGCCCCAGGCCGCTGCTGCCCGCCGCCGCCGCGATGCCGAAGTCCGACAGCTTCAAGCGACCGTCATCGGTGAACAGCACGTTGTGTGGTTTGACGTCGCGATGGACGACGCCCTGCTTGTGGGCGTATGACAGGGCCCGGCAACACTGGATCGCGACGTCGATGACCTTCTCCTCGGGCAGTGGCGCCCACTCGGTGATGATCCTCTTCAGGTCCGGTTCGTCCAGACACTCCATGACGATGTAATGCACATCGCCGTCCACCCCGGTGTCATAGATCTGGACGATATTGGGGTGGTTAAGCTGGGCGGCCGAGTGCGCTTCCTTGCGGAACCGCGCCACCGCGTCGGCGCTGACGCCGATCTCCTCGCGCAGGACCTTGATCGCTACTTCCCGCGACAAAGACAGGTCCATGCCGCGCCAGACCACAGCCATGCCGCCCTCGCCGATGATGGCGTCGAACCGGTAGCGGCCTGCAATCGTCGAACCGCTCCTGAGGTCGCTCATCTGCCTCCACTTCCTGCAGATAGATGGCTATCGCTGCTGTAGCAGACGGCTGTTTCCAGCGGCCGCATCGCTCATCAACCGGAGCTTCGCCGGCCCCGGTCCGTTTCTTCGCACCGAATTAGCGCCCCTCCAGGAGCGCCTCGAGGACACGTCGAGCGACCGGCGCGGCCTCCTCGCCACCCGAGCCGGCGTGCTCGATGACCACGGCGATTACCGCCTCAGGTGCGTCGGCGGGCGCGAAGCCCACGAACCATGCATGCGCCGGGCCGCTGGGGTTCTGGGCCGAGCCGGTCTTTCCGGCCACCTGGAGCCCGTCCAGTCGCGCCCGCCGTCCTGTGCCGCTATCCACAGTCTCCACCATCATCTCCGTCACCGTCTCGGCGGTAGAGGCGGAGACGGCACGCCCGAGCGTCTCCGATCTCATCGAGTACAGCGGCGCTCCGTCGCCGCGGGTGATGCTTCGCACGAGCCTGAGCCTGGGCACTTCACCCCTGTTGGCGATGGCCGCCGCCATGCGCGCGATCTGCGCCGGCGACACCAACGTGGCGCCCTGGCCAAAGCCCGCCTCGGCCGCCTGGGCTTCCGCATCCGCGCCGTCCATTGCCGCCATCTTGCCGTCCTTGCCGGGCAAAGGCAGCTCCGGATGCGCCAGAAGGTGGAAACGCTCCGCGTAATCCGCGAGAGCTTCCGGCCCCAACTCAGCACCCAGCCTGCCGAACACTACATTGCACGAATCGGCAAAGGCCTCGGCGAAAGTCAGTTCGCCATGTCCATTTTCCCGGCGGCAGCGGATCGACGTACCGCCGATGCTGGCTTCACCATCGCAGTGGAATTCCTCCTCAGGCGAGGCCAGACCTGCATCCAGGGCCGCCG
Source organism: uncultured Armatimonadia bacterium (assembly GCA_964423635.1). GTDB lineage: Bacteria > Armatimonadota > Zipacnadia > Zipacnadales > JABUFB01 > CAYRFY01. The sequence continues at coordinate 10,212 of CAYRFY010000034.1, forward strand.
CCGCCGTGAACACCTTGAGGACCGACCCCGGTGCGTACTGGCCCAGCAAAGCCCGGTTGAGTTCCGGCGCATCCGGGTCTTGTGCCAGCTCGCGGTACGAGTCGGCACTAGCCAGCACCGCCCGCGGGTCGTAGCCGGGAGCGCTCACCATCACCCTGACCGCACCGTCACGGGGGTCGACGGCCACCACCGCCCCAGACTTGCGGCGCATCAGCTCGGCGGCGAGCTTCTGAGCCCGCGCCGAGATGGTGAGAGTGATCTTGCAGCCCTGCGGCCGGCCTCCCAGCAGCTCGGTCACCGGGTTCTCGTACCGCCCCAGCCCGTAGAGCGCGTGGTGTAGCGACTTCTGCAGCCCGGTCCGTGAGTTGTAGCCGGTAAGGTGACAGTAGGCCACCGGGTCGGCGTAGGTCAGCACAGCTCCCCGGTTCGTTCGCTCGCCCTGCAGGATCGGCTCGCCGTCGGCGGCCAGCAAACTGCCGGGGTTCGCGGTCTTCGCGCGTTCGTGGGCACGGGGGTTATAGGTCGAGGACCTGAGCATGGGCGCCTGTACAACCTGCCAGTAGGCAAGCATCAGCGCCATCGCGGCGAACACGATGAGAAAGGCCCGGCACAGGACGGCCACACTGGCCCGCAGCTCAGTCAGGTTACCCATGGCCATCAGGGGCCCGGCGCCCCGGTCCCGCGCAGTCTCTGGACACGGCCAGCAGGAGGCCCACAGCGATGTAGTTCACCACCACCGAGGTTCCTCCATAGCTCACAAAGGGCAGAGTGATCCCAGTCAGAGGCACGGCCCGGATGACGCCACCGACGATGACCAGGGCCTGCAACCCAAACATCGTGGTCAACCCGGCGGCCAGGAGCATCCCGAAGCGATCTCGCGAACGCCACGCGATGGAGAAACCCGTATACACGGCCATGGCGTAGAGGATCAGCAGCCCGCAGGTGCCGATCAGGCCCAACTCCTCGCCTACGGCGCCGAAGATCAGGTCGGTGGTGACTTCCGGGATCTTCAGGGGCATGCCCTGCCCCAGCCCGGTACCCAGCAGGCCGCCCTCGGCGAGAGCAAACATCCCCTGCAACGCCTGCATCCCGGCATTGGTCGGATCGCTCCAGGGGTCCAGCCAACCCAACATCCGCCGGTGTACGTGAGGGAACATCTCCGTCGCCAGCAGCGCGCCGCCGACGAAGGCGGCCAGTCCCACCAGGGCGTAAGCGCGGCGACCGGTGCCAAGATACATCATGGCCACTGCGAGCCCGAAGAAGAGCACCGCGGCACCCAGGTCGCGCTGGGTGACGAAGATCGCCAGACAGAAGACGACCACAACGGCGATGGGCCCCAGGTACCTCAACTCCACCAGACGCAGCCCCAGACGGTCTCGCCCCACCTGCCCCATGATCTCTCCGCGCTGGGCGGTGTAGGCGGCCAGGAAGACCGCCATGAGGATCTTGGCCACCTCCCCGGGCTGCACTCTCACAAACCCCAGGTTGAGCCACAGCTTGGCGCCATTGACCTCGTAACCCCAGACCATCGTTGCGACCAGGAGGAGCGCCGCAGTCACACCCGAGACATACTTGAGCCCCCTCAGGTCGCGCACGTCCACGATGGCCACGTATGTGGCCAGCATCAAGCCGCTGCCGATCATCATCCAGACGATCTGCTTGGAGGCGTGCAGAGGGTCGAGCCGCCAGAGCAAGACGATGCCGATGCCGCTGATCATGGCAACGATAGGTAGGAGCGAGCGATCGCGCCCGGAGCCCGCGAGGTCCATCAGTAGCGAGCAGCCGAGCAGAACCGCCATCAGAGCGATGCCCCGGGTGGCGCGCACGAGCTCGTAGTGCATGGCGATGCAGACCAGAGCCATGCCCAGAGCGGTGATGAGTGCCGCTACACACAGCAGCACGATCTCTCGACGACGGGAAACGCTCATGAGGGAGAAGTTCCGGCGCCCAACTCATGGAGGACGCAGATAGCATAGCCGGTCGGCGGGCGGTACTTCCGCCCTGGCGCGCTAGGCGCCCTGGTGAAAAGCGAACACGCTGGTGCCAATACCAATCCTATCCCCGGCGCTCAGCGGACATTCGCCCTCGATCCGCATGCCGTTCCGGAACGTGCCGTTGGTGCTGCCCAGATCACGCAGTACATACCCGCTGCCGCTGCGGGCGACCTCGGCGTGCCGCCCGGACACGAACCGGTCCTTGAGCACCAAGTCATTCTCCTCGCCGCGGCCGAACCGAACCGTCCCGGCAACGTCGATCCGTTGGCCCACGGTGAGGCTTGCCTCGGGTGATGTGAGCACAACAAGCTTCGCACCCGCCACCGGCCCGACGCTCTCGGCGGCAGGAGGCGCCGGCGGCGATGGCCGCGGGGGGGAGACCTCCGTTGCTTCCACTACAGCCGCCGGAGGCACCACCTCAGCCGGGGGCACGACAGGGACCGTCGGCTGAGGCATTCCCGCCGGGACCAAAGGCGGCGGGGCGGGACGCAGGGTCACGTTATCTTTCGGCGTGCCGACACCCGCGCCGCCGTGGGGCCTGAGCTCCACGGGCTGCCTCTGCGCGGGCCGCGGGGCGTTCGACGGCGTACCGACGGCACGCGACACCCCCGGAGCAGCCTCGCGGGCCTCGCCGCTCTTGCCCCCGGCGGCGACGCGCGTACTCCGCCGCGTCTCTACCATCATCCCGCGGAACACCGCGTAGATGAAGCCATACAGGGACAATACGAAGATGATCTTACCCACCAGCAGCACGGTGTCGGAAGCCACAAGTCTCTCCAGGTCGGTCTGTCTATGTGAGGCGCCAACCGCCGTCTTTGGAGCAGGAGGACACAACGCGATCCACAGCCGACGACGTGTCCGGCGGTGGCCCGCGCGCCCCTTGGGCCGCGCAGAAAACTCCAGGCGGGCCAGGCGCGACGAAGGTGGGTTTCTCCCCCGGCGGTCAGTCCTCAGCGCTCTGTGCCCAGCCCGAGGATGTGTCGTAGTGGAAGCGCAACCCCACACCACCCACTTCGATGAGGTCATCTTGGCACAGCACGTAGCTATTAACCCTCACACCATTGACAAACGTGCCGTTCGTGCTACCCAGGTCGCTGATCTGGTACCCCATGAAGCCCCAGTCAAACCGGCAGTGGTGCCGCGAAATCCCCTGCTTCGGCACAACGAGCTGACACTCAGGGGCCCTGCCCAGCAGGGCTCCGTCTGTCACCGGGTGTATCTGTCCGTGGCTCAGGCCGCCCTGCACACACACCGAAGCCGAAAGGGGGCGTTCATCGTACGCGGCGGTGACCCGCACGCGCCCCGGGTGCATCTTGTCGTCCCCTGAGAACCGCACTAGAACCATGGGGCCATAGAGCCAGTCATTGTTTCGGCACTGTTCCTGCAGACCGGCCGCCAGTTCCTGCTCCAACCGATCCCTG
>CAYRFY010000034.1:13636-22752 GCA_964423635.1 uncultured Armatimonadia bacterium
GATCCCTGAGGCCGCCCAGGGAGTCGAGCTCGGATGGGGCCACGTGAGCGACCAGCCGGTTGGGCACGTAGACCCCGCCCGAGCTGATGGCGCGGTCCTCCTCCATACGCCGCCGGAGGGCCTCGAACACCTCCAGGGGATGCAGACGTCCTCCCCCGACGCGGGCGAAAGCCCCCTCGAAGACCCGTTCCAGAGCCGCCTCAATCTGTCTGAGCCGCACCGCGCTCTCCGCATGCCTGTCGGGCACCGTGTGGCGCCCACCGGAATTGCAGCAACGGACGCCTGCAGCGTCCGTTCAGGGCCTGATTATAGCATGCCGCCTCCGGGCCTGTCACTAGCGCTGCCCCCGTCGGCAGGTGCTCTCGACTACGGCTCGCAGCGAACCCGAGCGCCGCTCAACAGGGCCTCGACGGCCCATCCTGGCCCCACGGCCAGGGCGTCACCGATGTGGTCGGGCGCCAGATCGCCCAGCCCGGCAAAGGGCCGGCCGTCGAGGTACCGGGCCTCCGCCCCGGCCTCCGAGGCGATGCAGAACGCCGCCGCCACATCCCACGTCCGCCACTGGTCGAACACCGCCGCCACCACACCCGCCGAGGCCACATAGCAGCCGTGGGCCGCCGTGGACCCCAGGTTCCGCAGCATCCCCGGCACCTGGAGCTCCACGCGCTGCAGGGCGTCGGAGTTCATGGCCCACAGACTGTGACGGTCCGGTGCGCCGCGGCCGTCAACTCTTACCGCACAGCCGTTGACTTTCGCACCCCTGCCCCGCTGAGCCTCGAACAACTCGCCGGTCACCGGCAGATAGAACACGCCCACCTCGGGGACGCCGTCCCACAGCAGGCCAATGGACACGCCCCAACTCGGAAGACCGGTGACATAGTTGACCGTGCCGTCGATAGGATCCAGCAGCCAACAGGGCCCGTCGTTGAGCCTCCCTGCTCCGCCGAATTCCTCGCCGTAGACTGCGTGGCCGGGGAAGGCCTCTGACAAGCGATGGCGAATTAGCTCTTCCAGGGCCCGGTCGGCCTCTGTGACCCAGGTGCCATCGGTCTTGTCCGAACAGGCAACTTGCCCCCTGAGAGACAAGGCCAGCTCGCCGGCCTGGCGAGCAATCTGTACCGCGGTGGTTAGCATCTTACCACTTCCTGTATCGCTTCATCCGGGGGGCCGCACCGGTGGCGTGGTGGCGCGGCCGCTGACTGCGCGTACCGGCGAAGCGCGTCCCTGAGCGTCCGTGGCCCAAACACTGTGCGCGAGGGTGGGCGGCACTGCGGCTCCCGGGGCTGCATCCTGGCTGTTGCCGAGCAGGCCTCAAGCAATCGTCTTAGGGCCGGGCCTGCCGGCCACAACCGGCCCTGTTCGTCGTGCGGCAGCGCAGACCTTCGCGAGAGCCCCGGCGAAGTTCTGAGGGCTCGGCGACGGCGGCGGCGCAATGTGCACCGGCCGAGCCGGCGTGGTATCGTGCCTTTGCCCCGCTTGCGGGGTAGGCCGCTGCGGTCGACCGGGGCCCGCCCAACGGCGTGGACCGCGCCCCGCTCCTCCCCTGCAAGCGGCGGGGAGGACCGTTTTCGGGTCAGCAGCACACCACTACTGACGCGCGGGAGGCCGCGTCTTGCGCCTGCCGTCCATCCCGGGAGTTCGCCACGGGCTCTCCCCGGGAGAAGACCTCCCGGAGCGCCCCATGGAGGGCTTTGGTTTTGCGAGTCATCGCCGGCACCGCCCGGTCTATCCCGCTCAAGTTCCCGCGCGGAGCGCGAATCAGGCCTACAACCGATGCCATGCGGGAGGCGCTCTTCTCCAGTCTGTGCGCCTGCACCGCCGAGGCGCGATTCGCCGACATCTACGCCGGGAGCGGCAGCGTCGGCATCGAGGCGCTCAGCCGCGGGGCGGCCTCTTGCCTGTTTGTCGAAGCGGACCGGCGCTGCGTCGCCACGCTGCGCGAGAACCTGGGCACCACGGGCCTGGCGGACAGGGCCGAAGTGGCGTTCGGCAAGGCCGAGAGGATGTGGTCCGCTCTTGTCGAGGAGCACGGGCCGTTTGACGTGGTCTTCGCCGATCCACCCTACGATCTGCCGGGATTCGCCTCCTTCGCCAGACGACTGGTGGTGGACCGCGAAGGAGTGGCACAACACGGGATCGTCGTGGTACAATATGGTACGCGCCCCCGGCTCGTCGGGCTTCCCGAACCCTCCCGGCTCAAGCGGTTCGGCGATACCGAGGTCCGGTTCTACACTGATAACGCGCCGTAGAGCGGGAATGCTCCCCAGCGACGCGGACGGCAGGTACGATCTTGGCAATTGCGGTCTACCCCGGGAGTTTCGACCCTTTCACCCGCGGTCATCTAGACATCGCCACCCGGGCCGCGGCGCTGTTTGACGGCCTGATTGTGGCCGTGGCAAGAGACGCCGAGAAGCGTCACATGTTCAGTCTCGAGGAACGCGTACAGATGGCCCGAGAGGCCTGCGAGCACCTGCCGAACATTTCCGTAGATAGTTTTGGCGGACTTGTGGTAGAGTACATTGTTACGCGCGGTGCGTGGGTCATGGTCAAGGGAGTCAGGGACTCTTCTGACCTGGAACGCGAGGCCATGATGGGCGCTATGAACAGCGCTCTGGCCCCGGATGTGGAGACCGTCCTGCTCATCGCCCGTCCGGAGTACGCTTTCCTGAGTTCCAGCCTGCTCAAGCACGTGCACCAACTGGGCGGGGACATCTCCCGTTTCGTGACCCCGCTTGTCCTGCGGATGCTCGACGACAAGAGCCGAGACACGCGCTCGTCCAGCGACGCGTAGCCGGACTTCCACTCTCGAGCCGACTCGCACCCACTCGCCTCGGCCCGCCGGGGCGAGCCGTTGGGCACGTGCGGCGACCGGAGGCGCTGCCATGGAGACACTTGGCATCATCCACGAACTTGAAGATATGGCCGCCGAGGGGGAACGCCGCTGGTACTCCAGGGTCTTCTTCTTCCTCTGGGGCAAAACCGTCATCGACGCCGAGGAGCTCTACGGGCTGGTCAAGGAGTTGCGCTCCAGCCTTCCCGACGAGTTGACCACAGCCAACCAAGTCGCGCGCGACCGGGACAAGATCGTTCGGGAGGCCCATGAGGAGCGGGCAAAGATCCTGGAGGCCGCCCGGGAGCAGGCTCAGCTCCTGATCTCCAATGATGAGTTGGTCAAACAGTCGGAACGCCGCTCAGGGGAGATCCTGCGTGACGCACAGATCGAGGCCGACGCCATTCGTGCCGAGGCCGAGGCATGGGCACGCGGAGTCATCGAGCGCCTGGAGAACTACATCACCCGGACTCACGCCACCCTGGACAAGGCCAAGAAGGCCCTCATCGCGCCCCAGCCCCCGGCGCGCTCCGAAGGCGGTGAGGGGCGCTCGGACTCACGGACCGAGTTGCGGCCCACCGGCCTTTCCGACTAGGGGCATGGCGTCTCCTACGCTCAAGCGCGGCGCCGATGGTGTCGATACAATGAACCGGTACAACGGAGGTGTGGCGGGAGATCCATTGCGGCGGGGCTTGGGCCCACCGAGTGGGCTTGCGGAGCCCGACCTACGGATCTGTGAACCGCTCTTCGGCCCGACACATAGAGATCCGGCCGGAAAGCCGGGGTTGTCGTGAGGATGCCATCCTGGAGCGCCGGCGTCACAAGTCCGGGCGGCGCAGGCTCGAGCTTGTGCCGTTTGGGCGAAGAATCTCGCTACATCCCGGGAGATTCTTGGATTTCCTCCCTCCGGGAGCGGACGCTCTCAGAGTGACACTCCCATCCGAATGTGGACTTGTCGGCCGGACACGTAGAGGTGCGGCCGCAGGCGGGCGGGGGCGCGGATGTCATCGCGGAGCAGCGGCGTCGGAAGCAGCGCTGGTGCGAAGCGTCTCGCCGGAGGCCACTGGATCCTTCGGGCCGCGCAATCTGGGCGCCATGGCCCTCGGGATGACACTCCCGGCCAAGGCAGGCCTTCTGTGCCACGCCCCCGGATGTCCGCCCGGGCGCAAGCGGACCCCGAGCCATCGACGGCAGCACTTGCCGGACCACTCATGGCAGACCTCCGGCCTGCCGTCATCGCCGACCACCATCCCTGTTCTGGACGCCCTCCGGGCGAGCAGTATAATCGAGCCGATCGCTGATCGGTGCAATACAGGAGTCGTGCCACGTGATAGTCCTTGTGATCAACTGCGGGAGCTCTTCGCTGAAGTATAAGGTCTTTGACATGAGCCAAGATGCCGCGCTCGCCGACGGTGTCGCCGACCGCGTCGCGGTCGGTGCGGGAGACAAGGCCATTCTCAAACACCGCCCCGTGGGCAAGCCCGAGCATCTCGCGGAAGAACCCATGCCCGACCACACCGCGGCAATGGGACTGGTTCTGGAGGCCCTCGTCTCCCCCGAGCACGGGGTGATCGATTCGCTGCAGGACATTGCCGCCGTCGGTCACCGCGTGGTCCACGGAGCCGAACGATTCTCCGAGTCGGTCATGATCAACTCCGACGTGATCGAGGCCATCGAGGAGTGCGCCGAGCTGGCGCCCCTGCACAACCCCGCCAACCTCCAGGGAATCCGCGCCTGCACTCAGAGTCTCCCCGGCGTGCCTCAGATAGCGGTCTTCGACACGGCCTTCCACCAGACCATGCCCGAATGGGCATACCTCTATGGTCTGCCCTATGAGTACTATCTGGACAAGGGCATCCGGCGCTACGGCTTCCACGGCACCTCGCACCGTTACGTCTCGATGCAGGCCGGAGAGTGGCTGACGGAGCGCCGCGGGATACCCATCGAGCAGCAGCGGGTCATCACCTGTCACCTGGGGAATGGCTCCAGCATGGCGGCCATCAAGGGGGGCAGGTCCGTGGATACGACCATGGGCCTCACCCCGCTCGAGGGGCTCCTGATGGGCACTCGCTGCGGCGATCTGGACCCGGCAATCATCCCCGCCCTCATGGAGCAGATGAACCTGGGAGCCAGGGAAGTGGACCGCATTCTCAACAAGAACAGCGGTCTGCTGGGGATCTCCGGCGTCAGTAGCGACATGCGCGACGTCAAGGCCGCCGCGGAGGCCGGCAACCCCAGAGCCGCAGCGGCCATCGACGTGTTTTGCTACCGCATCATCAAGTACGTGGGCTCCTACGCCGCGGCCCTCGGTGGTGTCGACGCCCTCGTGTTCACCGCCGGCATCGGCGAGAATGAGCCGCTGGTGCGCGAGCGCGTAGTCCGCAATCTGGCCTTCCTGGGTCTCTCAATCGACCCGGAGACCAACCAATCTGTTGACAAGACCCGTGCCGTGACCGATATCTCCGGTCGCGGAGCCTCTTCATCGGTCCTGGTGATCCCGACGAATGAAGAGCTCACCATCGCTCGCGACACTATGGAGATCGTGGCCCAGGTCGCCGCCTCCTAGCAGGGCGAAACGTCGCCGGTGCCGCACAGTCCGGCTCAGCCAGGTTACCGGGTCAGGTCCCGCGAAAAAAGATCCGAACCTTCCTTAGCACTCGGCGGTACATGGACTATAGTGCCGTCGTATAACGGAGCCGCGCGGGGCGCTGGTTGTCCTGCCGGCTCACGAGCGAAACCATGAAAGGGGGTGCCACTACAGTGAGGAACCGGATGATGCACATGTCTCCCGTCACCCAGAGCGGATGGCTCGCCTTTACCGGCGGTCGCTTTGCGGCCCTGCATGTGCTGTTCCAGTCGGTCCTTGTCGGGCTTGCCGCCATCACTGCAGGTACTACCGGCCTAGATGCCGTCGATCCGTGCAAGTCTCTCAAGGCGCCGCAAGCCTACTCTGCGTACGTAGGCATTACCGATAAGCCGGTTCGCTCGTGGTGGGTGCACCCCCTGTTGCCTCCGGGACGCACCTAAGAGGTCACCAAGTACCTCCCGTTCGTTACTCAACGGCCACGAGCTATCCAAGCTCGTGGCCGTTTTACTTTCTGCTACCCGTCGGGAGGGTTGAAGTTGAGAATCCTAATAGGGCTCGCGCAAACAGGCGACCTGGCGGCCCGCCGGCAGCTCGCCACGGCCCTCAGTCCCCGGCTCAGCGCCATGGCCCGGCACTACGCCCGCTGCTGCCAGGAGGACTATGACGATCTGCTGGGCGAGGCCTGGTGCGCAGTGTTCCAGGCCCTGGATGTGACGAACACGTCCATCGGTGAGCCCGAGCACTATCTGCTCAAGCGCGCAAGATGGCGGATACTGGACTATGTGAAGTGGTCGCGACGGCGGCGCTGTTCGGATGCCGAGACGCACCCGCTGGCGGATGAGACGGCGGATGTGGCTCCCCGGGTCGCGGAGAGAGCCCTGCTGTCGCAGGTCTCTGACTCACTGTCGGACACCCAGCAGGTCGTCCTCGACCGCCTGCTGGAGGGCGAGACCTGGCGTGAGGTGGCCGCCCACCTGGGCTGCAGCTCGGCCAACGTGGCATACCACGTCAAGCAGATCCGCAAGCGGTGCGCCCCCATCGTGGGGCTGCCCGCGGAGGACCCGCTGCCGGCCGAGTGCGTCGAGGTCGCCTGAGATGTCACACAGCTTCCGCGCATCGCGGGCAGGATGAGGGAGTATCCTGCCCGCGATGCGCGGGACTTGTCATTCTCCCCTCAAGAGGTCCCCCATCCCCCTGCAACGAACAGTCCCCCCGCGTCCGGCACCCTGTAGCCCCGTGAGGAAGTGAATGCCCATGTCCGGCCATAGCTCCCCCGATGGCCCGGCGGCCCGCCCGCTCAATGTGCTGGTCTTCGGCGCCCACCCCGATGACTGCGACCTGCGCTTCGGCGGCACCGCCATGAAGTACCGGGCCCTGGGACACAACGTGAAGTTCGTCTCCATGACCAACGGCGACACGGGGCATTACTCCATGGGCGGCGGCCCGCTGGCGCGCAGGCGCAATGAGGAGGCCCAGGCATCCGGACGCATCGCCGATGTACAATACGAGGTCCTCGACATCCACAACGGCGAGCTGGAGCCCAATGTCTACATGCGCAAGCTGGTGATCCAGATCATGCGCCGGTTCCGCGCCGACCTGGTCCTGTGTCATCGGGCCAATGACTACCACCCCGACCACCGGGCGGTGGGAGTGCTGGTTCAGGATGCCGCCTACACGGTCACGGTGCCCAATGTAGCTCCCCTCACCCCCCATCTGGAGCGCGCACCCGTCTTGGGCTACCTGTACGACAACTTCAAGCTCCCCAACCCCTACGTGCCGAGCATCGCCATCGACACCGACGATGTGTTCGAGAGAAAGATCGACATGGTTCACTGCCATGCCTCCCAGTTCTACGAGTGGCTGCCCTTCAACGGCGGCAGGCTGGATCAAGTGCCGCAAACGGATGCCGACCGCCGCGCCTGGCTGGCTGAAAGCCTCCACAGGCGATTCGGCGCGCTGGCCGATGATGTGCGCCCTACGCTGGAGAAGTGGTACGGGAAGAGGAGAGCGGCCGCTATCCGCACCGCCGAGAGCATCAGCATCTCCGAGTACGGGCGGGGGCCGGCGGAGCAGGAGATCCCGGTGCTGTTCCCCTTCCTGCCGGCCGCCGGCGGAACGGAGGCCTAGCCCCCCAAGCCCATGGCCGATCTCGTCATCACCACAGCGCGCAAGCCAAGCGAGGACAACGTTGCCCGCGCCCAGTACTGGGCGCGTCTGCTCCAGGCGCCAGTCGTCGAGCGCCGCGGCCGCTCGCTGCCACTGCTGTGCGACGAAGAGAAAGTGCGCGGAGCTCTCGTCGTCCAGGTCCAGCGCGAGACATACTACGAGCCCGCGGCCGGGGTGGAACTGTTCTTCCACCCCAACCTCGCCTCGGTGCGGATCCGCAACATCAACGAGGGCAGCCCCGATCACATGGTGGCCGCCATGGAGCTGCGAGCAGGCGATCGGGTCTTGGACTGCACCATGGGCCGAGGCGCCGATGCCATCATCTGCACCCACGTCGTGGGCGAGGCGGGCCATGTCGTGGCCATCGAGAAGGTCCCCGTCATCGCGCACCTCACCATCGAGGGCCTCCGGAACTCGCATTACGTGAGCGACGCCTTCACCGCCCTGATGCGCCGCGTGGATGCCCGCTGTGCCGATTACAACCAGTTCCTGCCTAGCTGCGAAGACGCTTCCTTCGATGCGGTCTACTTCGACCCCATCTTCCACGACCCGGTGGAGAAGTCCCAGAGCATGGCCCCGGTGCGGGCGGTGGGGGAATCGGCGGGTCTGACCGTCGAGGCTTCGCAGCAGGCGTTGCGCGTCGCGAGGCGGGCGGTAGTCATCAAGCAGCGCAGGGGCACGGACCTGTGGGATATGCTGGGGGTCCAGGAGACGCTCCGAGGCGCGCAGAGCCGGGTGGAGTATGGGGTACTGAGGCCCGGGTGAGCTCCCCGCAGGGCGGTCGTTGACGCCCGCAGGAGCGCCGAGCCCTCCGCCCACAGGCCCCCGCCGGCGCGCGGCCATCGCCCCGGCAGTGATCTCGTATCCGTTGTAGCAATGCGATGTACTGAAGGGAGCTTAGCACCGTGTCTGAGCGCGCTGTGGTCGTCGGGGCCGGGGGAATCTCCAATGCATGGTTCCCACCGCTCCTACACGAGCAGGTTGAGATCGCCGCGGTGGTGGACCTTCGCCCGGACGTGGCGAAAGCACAGATCGACAAGTACGGCCTGCCGGCCGAGGCCTCCGACGACCTGGCGGCGACCCTGGCCCGCACGAGACCCGACTTCGTGGTGGACCTCACCATCCCCGAGGCCCACTGTGAGGTGACCTGCACCGCCCTGCATGCCGGCTGCCACGTGATTGGCGAAAAGCCCATGGCCTCCAGTATGGAGGAGGCGCGACGGCAGGTGCAGGCCTCCGAGGACAGCGGGAAGCTCTACATGGTCAGCCAGTCCCGGCGCTGGGATAGCCGCCACGACGCCATCCGTCGCACCGTGGCCTCCGGCGCCATGGGGCCGATCACCACGGTCAACTGCGACTTCTACCTCGGCGCCCACTTCGGCGGTTTCCGTGACGAGATGCCCAGTCCGCTCATCCTGGACATGGCAATCCACCACTTCGATCTGGCACGCTTCATGGCCGCGATGGACCCGGTGGCCGTCTACGCCCTGGAGTTCAACCCGCGGGGATCGTGGTACAGAGGCGATGTGGCGG
>CAYRFY010000035.1:0-16481 GCA_964423635.1 uncultured Armatimonadia bacterium
GCTGCCATCGAAGTAATCCAGCGGGTACAGGGCGCCCCTCATCCCGTTGGGCCCCAGCAGACAGGCCACCGAAGACAGCAGCAGCACCACCAGCAGCACCGGCACGGCGCCGAAGCGCAGCTTCGGCAGCCTGTCGCGCAGGCCCCCCTCGCCTGTACGCAACACCTGGCAGACCGTGTACAGGGCCAGCAGAACCAGCCCCAGAGGGAAGCTGCCGTGGCAGTTGACCCACAGGAACATGAGGGCCGGGTACACCAAGAGGCCGGCGAGCCTGCCCTCCCGGGCATCCTGGATCAGGTGCAGTGCCACCAGGACGAACAACGGCTGCAGCACCTGGGGCCGATGGTTGACCCACGGGGCCATGGCCGCGATGGCCAGCATCACCACGGCCAGCCCCACCGCCGTCCCGGACCCGCGGCGCAGCGCCAGCGCCAGCATGGCCACACCGATGAGCCCCGAAATCACGGCTTTGAGCAGGATCGCGCCCACCGGCCCCAGGTGCGAGTAGACCTGGTACAGGCCAAGCTCCCACAGCCACTCGTGCATGATCCACTCGTGGCCGGTGGCCGTGTACGAGAACAAGTCCTCGTGCACCACCGCGCCACGCTCCGCGATCAGGCGGCCGCCGGCCAGGTGCCACCACGTATCGTACTCGCCGATAGGCGCGAGGCCGGCCAGAAACCCGAGCCAGAAGGCGATCCACAGGCCCAGAGTCCGGAGATTGATGGTTGGGAGACGCTGCAGGAGAATGCTCAGCCCACTACCCCCAGGTGGCTACATGGCACGGCGAACGCCGCCGGTGCCCTTGCCCGCGGATATTCGGTCGTCGGGCCCGCGGGACCTTCGAGACGCGCGCTCAACGGAGGCAAACACCCGGCGGGGACAGCGCCCTCAGACATGCCAAAACCGGCGCCCCGCCACGGGCGCCCGGGCGTCATCCACGCAACAGGTCCTCCACCCGCAGTCGCGCCTGCTGGGCCTCGGGGCTGTGGGGGTACTCGGACTGCAGACGACGGTAGATCGCCACGGCCGCCCCGCGCCCCTCCTCGGTCCCGGCCCGGAGCCCGCCGGCGCCCAGCAAGGCCCGGGGGCTCAGGGCGCTGTCGGCGAAGGTCTCGGGGATGCTGAGGTAGGCCTCCACCGCTTCATCGCGGTCTCCGAATCTGGCGAGGGCGTCGGCCTTGAGCAGGGCGGCATCGTCGCCCAGCGGCTCCTCGTCCCCCAGGGAGGAGATGAGGTCCAAAGAGGCTATGGCGGGCCGAAGCTCGCCACGATCCACCTGCGCCACGGCCTGCACGTAGCGGGCCTCCGCCGGGGATTCGCCGGTGAACTCGGTGGAGAGCAGGAGCAGGCGGTCCAGCGCGTCATTGCGGTACGGGCTGTCGGGATAGTCGCCGGCGAGGTCGGCGAAAGCCTGCTTCGCCTGGTCGAAACGCCCGGCGCGGAACAGGGCCTCGGCGATCCTCAGGGCGGCGTAATCGCGCCCCAGCGGTCGCCCGGAGGCCGCCTCCGGCGCGGGATAGAACACCTCGATCTGCGGGATCGCGCCCGGCACGGGCGCCTGGAGCTGCTCTGGGAACACTTCCATCGTGGGCAGGGAGCGGAAGGCGGCGATGGCCTCCTCGTACCTGCCGGCCACCAGGAGGCAATCCGCCAGGCCCCAGGCCGCCTGCTCCCGGACAGCGGCATCCGCCGTGCCGTCCGCCACCTGCGCGTACAGCTCGGCGGCACGCTGGAAGTCTCCGCCCTGCAGGACGAGGACATCGGCCAGGGCCAGGGCCACTGTGTCCACGGGCACCGCCGAGCCGCATTGCTCCAAAGCACCGTCCAGCACGTGCACCGCGACGCGCCAGGCGCCTGCCTCGCTGTGGGTGGCCGCCAGGCGCAGCGCGACCTGTGCCCGCAGGGCAGGGGGCAAGGAGGCCTCGAGGGCGAAGGCGTACAGGTCCGCCGCCGGCCCTGCCCTCCCGGCCCGCGCCATCCCCTCGGCGGCCTCCACCAGCGCCAGGCCGCGCTCACCGGCATCCAAGATCCTGCCGAAGGTCTCGCGGGCAGCCTGCGAATCGCCTGCGCGCAGGTAGGCCACGGCCAGCGCGATGAGTATCCCTTCCGGTGCGTCCGCGTCGCCCGCGATCGCGGCCAGGGCGGGAATCAGCTCGGGACGCACGGCCTCATCCATCGCCAGCCGCTCCAGTCGCCTCTGGGCATACCGCCCCATCCCGCCATCGGGCCCCATCGCCGCCGCATACTCGGCCACCGCCTCCTCGATCAGGAGCATGGCCTCGTACGCCTCACCCAGCTCCGCCGCCAGCGCGCCGGGCTCCCCGGAGACCTTCCGGGCCTCCAGATAGGTGTCCACCGCCTCCCCAAACAGCCCGCGACTGAGCAGATGCCTGCCCAGCCGCCGGGCCGTGTTCATGTCCCCGGGTATGTAGCCGGTCCCCTTGCGCCAGGCGGCCACGGCCCGCGCCGTGTCGCCCAGCTCGGCGTACAGGTCTCCCAGATCGAGCTGCAGCCTCTCGTCCTCCGGGTGCAGCTCGGCCGCCTTCTCGTAGTACGTTACAGCTCGATCGCCCCGTCCGGCCGCCAGGGCCATGCGCCCCGCCTCGGCCAGCACCTCCGGGTCCGCCGGCTGCAGGGCCAGGAGCCGCTCCAGCACCGACAGCGCCTTCTCCGCCTCACCGCGGCGGGCATGCAGGTCCGCCAGCCGACGCAAGGGCGCAGCGTCCTCCCCGGCCTGCGCCGCGGCCTGGGCAAGTTGCCTCTCGTAGGCCTCCAGCGTCCCCGCCTGTGCATGCAGCCTGTAGGCCATCTCCAGAGCGCCAGGGTTGCCCGGGCGGAAGTGCAAGAACCTCTCCACCAGCTCGATGGCTCCGCCGGGCTGCCCCGCCTGCTCCATGGCACCGGCCACCCGCAGCAGAACGGAGGGATCTCCGCCCTCACGGGCCGCCTCCTGCTTCGCCAGCTCCCCCGCGGTCTGAGTGTCCCCCCTAGCGAGGGCGGCCTCGATCCGCACACCGCCGGCCATCGTGGCGTACGGTGAATCGGGGTATTGCTCCACGAGCAGGCGCGCCACGACCTCGGCCCTCTCCGGATCGCCCATCTGCTGCAGCACGCGCATCTTTCCCCCCAGCGCCTGCTGCACCATGTGTGCGTCGGCCTCCGGGAGCTTCTCCAGGGCCTCGTAGGCCCGCAGGGCGCGGTCCAGTTGGCCCCGGGCCTGGCACATGCGGCCGAGGCGCTCGGCGGCCGTGACATGCCACTGCGTGGCCGGCCCCAGGGCCAGCAACCTCTCCAGGGTCGCGATGGCGTCCTCCCGCAGGTTCCGCGAGTCCTGCATAGCGGCCAGCTCCAGCAGGACGCGGCTCTTCTGGTCCGAGTTCTGAGCGGCGGCTATCGCCCGCTCGAAGCACTCCACCGCCGTCTCCACGTCTCCTGCACGCGCGGCGTGCTGCGCCTGACCGATAGCCTCGTGGAAAGCCTCGGGCTGGGCGCGGGAGACGGTGCACAGCGACAGGCATAGGAGCAGGGCGAGAGCGCGGCAAGAAGCGAGCAGCCTCGACTCCAAAGGCCGCACCTGCCGCGGACGCAGATCCGCAGGCGGCCGAAACGCCCGCTCTCTCGGGGACGGTGGACGGCGGCCGCCCTCCCTGCTAGCCCTCGAAGCGGAGGATCCCAAACCTGGAAGGGTCCTTCCCGTAGCCGATGCCGTCATACAGTTGCAGCCATCCCTCGCGACCGTTGCCGTCGTCTTCGTTGATCAGAAGCGAGAAGCCGCCGATGTCTCCGGAGACCGGCGGGCCGCAATTGAGCTGTTCCCACGGTATGGACGCCTCGTAGGTGGTGGTGTTCCCCTGACGCCCCACGCGCAGGGCCACACCGACCACCGGCCCCTCCTTCCACAGCCAGCGATAGACCTCGTCACCCGCCGAGGTCTTGGTGAGCCCGATCTCCGCGTAGCTTGGCGGGCGGCCGGCAGACTTCGCCTTCCACCCCTCAAATCGCGGGTCGTATGCGAGCTGGATCCCATCACCCTTCCAGACTTCCGGGCCGCTCTGGCTCTGCACGTGGGTGTCGTCGGTGACAGAGGCCAGCAGGTACAGGGCCCGGTCGTCCCATTGCAGGCGAAGGCCCGCGCCGAGGTCTTCCTGACCCGCCCATGCGTCCGTGCCCAGCGTCACGAAATCGGCAGGGGTCTTGCCCAGCTCGATGGGCCGCATCGGCGGCCAGTCACTGCCGGAGCCGTCGATGCGCGGCTCCCTCTGGGCCCGCCGGATGGTGATGCCGCCCAGCGGGAAGCCGGCGGAAGTCTCCGCACCCGAAAGCGTCTTGGCCCTCAACTGCAGGACCCCGCGACGGCCCGGGATCAGGCCGGGAGGCGTGAAGGTCACCTCCAGGGGCAATTCAACACTCCCCCCCGCCGGCAAATCCACACGCCTCTCGGCGGGCTGAACCTCCATCCCGTCCTCGGCACCAAGGCTGACCCGCACATCTCGAAGCGGCGAGGAGCGCAGACTGCTGAGGTGTAGGCCCAGACGCATGCCGGCCGCATCGTAGCTGACAGGCGGGGCGAGAGTCGCCTCGAGGGGTTCTTGGACCTGCACGGTGGCGCCGGCCGAGGCGAGCTGAGCCCCCGAGGCATCCGTGGCCGTGGCGATGAGGGCCAGGTCCTGCGCCACCGCCCGGCGTTCCACGGCGAACCAGTGGGTGTTGGGCTCTGCGGCGGGTTCACCTCTGCGGGGCTTGACCGGCGCCGCGGCGTCCCAGGTCAGCTTGACCGCGGCACCCTCGGGGCCTCTTGTCTTCACCGCGAAGCGCTCGCCGGGCCCCACCGGCCGGGGCTCGACCTCGATGGCCATGCACGGCTCCCCAATGGAGACCTGAGTGAACCCGCCGGTGATGAATACCGGCGAACCGTCGAGCGCAAGCGTCAGCCCCCCGTCCACCGGCTTCTGCTTTTCGCGGTGGGCATCGGGCCAGGTGAGGCCGACCTCCTCGGTGTCCAGTGTCAGCGCCAGAGTGCCGGCGCCACCGGCACTCCAGGCCACCAATACCGGCCCCTGTGGCCCGGCGAACTCGTAGCAGTGCCTGCTGTCCTCATCGGTGCCGGAAAGCAGGGCTCCCACGTACCGCGCCCCGCTCAGATGCTCGGTGAGCGTCTTGAAGGCCACATAGTTGGCCTTCGGGGCGAATGTCTCCCAGCGGATGAGCCCAAAGTTGTGCTCGTTGTACGTCCTGTCCAGGCCATCGTCCTGGAAGTCGTACCAGATCACCCGCTCCATGAAGGGCAGCGTCCTGCTCAGCACCATCATCCGGATCAGGTAGTCGCCGGACACCGGTTCGCTCACACCTCGGGCGTCCTCCTGCGTCGGCCAGCCGATCTCCGTGATCCACAGGGGCTTGTCTCCGCCCCCGTACTTCACCATCAGCTCGTGGGCGGAGGTGACCTCCTGCACGAAGCCGCTGTCCTCCGGAGAGCGGGGATACCGGTAGGGATGAATGGACAGGGCGTCCATGAAGTGCACGCCGCCGTTCTGAAGCACCGTCTCGATGAAGGCCAGATCGGTGCCCGCCGTGCAGACACCCACCACGGTGCAGTCCGGATCGGCACGCTTGGCCTCCGTGTAGGCGATGCGCAGGAGCCGGGCATAGGCCACCGGGTCGGGCTTGGGCCTCCAGAAGCCGATGTTCGGCTCGTTGTAGACCTCCCAGTGTCTGCAGATGCCCTTGAAGTGGTCCACAAGGGCATAGCAGTAGCGCCCGAAGGCCTGCTGTGCCTGGGGGCTCGCGGGGGCGTTGCCGTCTTCGTAGTGGCGATTGCCGTAATCGAGGATGATGAGCGGGGTCACTCCGTGCGAGACGGCGGCCTCCATGTACCGGTCGGCCCAGTCGGGGATGACGATCTTGCCCTTTTCCGCCTCGCAGGCGCCCCAGGAGATCTCATCCCGCAGCCACTTGATGCCCGCCCTGGACATGAGGTCAAAGCTGCCGGGTACGTTGCCCTTGCCCTGGCCGAAATGGGTGCAGGCACCGAAGAAGCTGTCCGGCATGAGGGCGGGATCGTGCGGGTTGGAGAAGACTGCAAAGCTCCGGGAGAGCGTCTGTGCCTCACCGCCGACGGTGAAGGCGGCCTCCAGGCGACAGAGTCCCTCGGTACCGGCGGGGAGACGCACGCCCAGCCACTGGCCCGCGCGGGGCGGCAGCTCCAACTCCACATCCTGCGCATAGACCGGCAGTCCGCGGGGTCCGAAGACCGTCACGACCAGCCGCCCCGAGACGGTGCCGTCCAGGCAGAGATTGTCCGTCAGCAGCATGGGCGGGACCGCCCGGCCCTCGCCGAAGTAGACCCCCCCGAAAACATCGGTGCGGGCCCTAAGTTGCACCCAGTCCGCCGCGCCGGCCTCGGACAGATAGGTGATCTCGTCGAAGTAGACCACCCCGTGATACGGCTCGGTGGCACTGTCGATGAGGATACTGTCCAGACTCAGGGGCAGGTCCCAGGCGCCGTCTTGATTCCCACCCCACGATACCTGGGGACGGCCGAGGTCGAACTGAGCCTGCTCCCAGCCGCTCCAGGAGATGTCCGGCCCGTGGTACTGGAAGGTCTCTCCGCCGGCATCGCGGAGGCGCAGGCGTAGCGGCTGTCCGGAGCCGTCGCCGTACACCCAGACTCGCAGTACGGTGGGCCGCCCGGCGAGGGTGGCCTCCACATGGAACCCCACGTAGTTGAGGCCCTCGGTCCGGCGCTGGAAGGTATAATCGAGCTGCGCGGCCCAATGCCCCTGCTTCGCGTGCTCGCGGCTGAGGGCGACCTCGGAGGCCGGGTCGACTCCCTCGCCGGTGAGGGCAATCGCCGGGCCCTGCTCGAAGTCGGCCAGGAGCAGGTGGCTTTCGGCCGCGCATGACAAGGTCAGCGGATACAGGGCCGCCAGGGCCAGTGCCGTCAGAAGCGGGGAGCGAGTGGTCATCTTCTCACCTCCGGTGTCGTTACCGCATGTCGGGCGATGCGCCCGGTGGCACTCTAGCCAAAAGACAGGAACGAGGCCTGATGGAGGCCTCGTTCCATGGGTGTGTGACGACTTGCCCGCGCCGACTAGAAGCGGCGCTGGTACTGGAACATGGCCTCGTTGGCCGAGGCTCCGCCCAGATCGGCATCGGTCAACTGCAAGGTCAGCTCGTCCAGAGACGTGAGCTGATGGCGGTAGCCCAGATGCAGGGCCTGGTAGTCGCTGGTGGCCTGGCCGGCGTCCCACTCGTCATAGCGGGCGAAGACGATGCCCGGCATCGAGGGGATCTCATGGGCGGCCTGCAGGTACCAGCCGTCGGCGTCCTGGTTCTGTCCGCCCACGGTGCCCACGGTGCCCGTGACCCACTCGCCCTGGAACCGCCACCTGGGGATGCCCAGATAGCGAGCGTGGAGGCCGAACATCTCCCGCGGCTGGGTGCCGTTCACGGCGTCCCAGATGTGCGAATCCACCCAACTGACACCGGCGAAGCCCCAGTCGAAGTTCCAACGGGCGTCCACGCTGTAGCCGACGCTACCGTCGGCCGCCACATTGCGCCACTCGCCGTTGAACAGGCCGAGGATGACGTCCGGCTCCGCCTTGGAGCAGCCCTTGCGGGTGACCCAGATACCCCGGTCCCACGCATCGGCGAACGCCCCGCGCAGCCCGGCACCACCGGTGGCGAATCCGGCACGCTCCATGGGCAGGCGGGCCGAGGAGCTCTCCGCCATGTCGATGCCGAAGTAGTGCTGCGCCTGCCCGAAGCGGGCGGACCAGATATCATCGAAGTTGTACTCGACGAACACGTTGGCCCAGTCGGCGCTGGCGTTGGTGGCCCCACCTCGTTGCACGGTCAAGACGGCCTTGGTCTTGTTGTTGAGCTGCGAGATGAAGTTGACGTACAGCCTCGGGATATAGAACTGGTCGCGCAACTGCTGATTGTTGACGATCGGCCAGCGGTTCTCATCGTAGTCGAAGTGGCGATAGCGGGCCTGGAAATAGCCGTTGATGGTGATGTTGTCGTACCACTTGCCGGCCACTTCGGCGCCCGACTTGCCCTCATACTCGTCCATGCGCGAGCAGAGGTCCTCCATCTCCTTCTGGAACTGCCCCTGCAACTCCTCGATCTTCTTGTCGTAGCGCTCCTTGAGTGCCTTTGCCTCCGGGCTCAGCTTGGACTCGTCGATCTCGTCGGCCGCCATCGCCTGGGTGATGCCCAGGCTTGCGGCGAACACGAGAAGCACTACCAGCGTCGCGACTTTCTTCATCAATAGACCCTCCCGTTGCGGTTGATGACCGGCCAGACCCGTTTGCGGACTGCAAAGGGTGTGCCGTCTTACAGGTCCACACCCGAATTGCTGCTTGCCGGCGACCTGCTCCCCCGTCTTTTCCCGAAGCGCGAAGAACGGGCGCCGCCCCCGGTGAGAAGGCGCGCCGTAGACCGCGGCGCGCGTTGGTGAGGTCGCCTGGCTGCTACCACGTGCTGCGAGATCGGGCTAGCTCCGCCGTACTTCCGGCCGGCGACCCCCTATCGCCCCGTTCACAGGGCACAGGGGCCGCCGCCACAAGGCGGTCGTCCGGACCATCGACGAACGATTGCCGCTGAAATTCGCCCGCCGGTCGCGAGATTCCTTCTCCCTATTCCGGCGCTTTGCGAAGTCCGGCCCGAAGGCCGGGCCGGCCGTGAAGATGTCATCCTGGAGCGTCGGCGGCGCAAGCGCCGCTTGTGCGAAGGACCTCGCTATACCCCGGAAGATGCCTCGAGCTGCTCCCTACGGGAGTGGACGCTCTCAGAATGGCGCTGCTCTGCGGATGTGGGCTTTTCGGCCGCGCAGCCTGGAGCCCTCCGCCTATCGGCTCCGCACCCGCAGACCGCCGCTATCCGTCGACGCCCTCCAGCCCCCGATCCGTCACCTCAAAGAACACCAGATCGTCGCTGCAGCGGCGGCCGCGATTCTTGAGGACAAAAGCCGCCCGCCGCACCTTCGTGCCGTCACGCAGACGCCCTAGAAGAATGATGGTCGTCGCATTGGTGGTCAGATCATCCTCCTGCGTCTGGGCCGAGATGAGGTCCTCGATGTTCACCTCAGGAGTCGTCTGCAGGAATAGACCGCTCACCTCGCCGCAGTCGTACGGATGGGCCTCCACGGCATCTTTGACCTCCAGCCAGCGCCCCCGGTAGAGGTCCCTGGCCACCAGGTCATGACGCTTGCGGAGCACCTTGTGCAACAGGTACTCGAACAACTCGATCTGTATCGAATCCCCCGCCTGCTCGAAGGGTTCGACCCCGTCGATCACCACACGCCTGACGCCGTGCACGAAGTGCGCGTATAGATGGCCCACCACCGCCTGGAGCCGCTCGTTGAGCAGGGCCTTCCAAGACCTCCACTGCTCTTCGGACATCGAGTCCCGCACCACGCGCTGTCCGGAGTAGTTGAAGCTGGCGTAGTAGTCAACCCGGGCGAAATTGTCGGCCCACGGGTCGCGAACTTGAGCCTCGCCGTCCCGCATCTCCCAGCCAAACAGGCGCTGAGCGTACTGAGAGTGCTGCTGGCTGTCGCCCCTGGAGGCCAGGTCCAGCACGATCCCCCGCCGGCCCTCCTGGGCGGCGCCCTGATTGGCGAAGCTCACCCCCAGTTGCGTCTTCCCCACTCCCGTCGCCCCGCGCACCACCGTCAGTGTCCCCGGCTGCAACCCGCCGCCCAGGAGGTCATCGATGAAGTCCACACCTGTGGAGTAAAGCTCCGGCACGAGACGTTGGCCTCCTGAGGGCAGTCGCGAGTCGGCGAGTCGCGAGTCACGAGTCGACGGCAACGGCAACGGCGTCAACGACAGTCACAGCAACGGCAGTCAACGGCGGTCGCGAGTCGGCGAGTCGCGAGTCACGAGTCGACGGCAACGGCGTCAACGACAGTCACAGCAACGGCAGTCAACGGCAGTCGACGGCGCCAACGGCAACGGTCCCGCAGGGCGGGAGCGACGGCACCTGACCCCGGCGGCCGCCGCTGGACCCTACCCGCACCAGTTGGCGATCGCCAGCGCCAGCGCCTTAGCGCCCTGGACGATCTCTGAGTAGAGCACCTTCTCGTTGGCCCCATGGGCCTCGCGGATGTCCGAGGCACCGAAGACCACGGTAGGGATGTCTGCCACCGTGGCGTACAGCCCCGCGTCGCAGCTCACGTTCCAGCCGAAGACCTCGCTGGCGATACCGCAGCTCAGCGCCGCCCCGTGCAGGCTCTTGACGATCGGGTGTTCGGGGTCGATCTGGTAGGCGGCTTTCTTCAGCTTCGGGTACGTGATCTGCAGATGCTCGCGGAGCCACGGGTCCTCGGTGCGCATGATGGCCGCTTCGAACTCGTCCCGTACCTGATCCAGGGTCTTGTTGGGCAGAAAGCCGATGCCGCCCTCGAGGGTGCATTCATCCGGGACCTTGGAGGGCCACTGGCCGGCCTGGATCATGCCGATGCAGACCTGGACCGGATTATCGTAGCGGTCGAACAGCGGGTTGCCCCGGCTCTCGGCGATGAGCTCATTCTCGTACACCAGCATCCAGCGGATGGCTTCCATCATCTTCTCGATGGCATTGACGCCCTCGTGCCGGCGGCCCATATGGGTGGAGATGCCGGTGGTCTTGGCAATGAACCAGACGGCCCCGCGATTGGCGGGGAACACATTGAGGCTGGAGGCCTCGCAGACGATGCAGGCATCCGCGGTGCAGCCCTGACGAATGAGCGCCAGCGCGCCGTTGCCGCCGGGCTCCTCCTCGATGACCAGTTGGGTCTCCAGACGGCCCGCGGGGATGTAGCCCAGATCGAGCAGCGCCTTCTCGGCCAATAGCACCATGACGGCCTGGCCCTTGCAGTCCATGGCTCCGCGACCGATCACGTGTTCTCCGTCCCACCGGGGCTCATAGCCGCCCCAGTCATCACCGGGTACCACGTCCAGATGGGTCTGCACGATCAGGCTTCGGCCCCCGCCTTCGCCTCCCTGGACACCCACGAGATTGTACCGACCCGCATAGCTGCACTCCATCTCATTGTGGTTGTACAGCGGGTCGTCGATTATGGAATCGGGGATCGGCCGTTGCTCCACCGGCAGGCCCAGCTCCTCAGTGAGCTCCCGGGTGTAGGCCAGCATGCTCTGCTCGTGGCCCTGGACGCTGGGCTGCCGGATCATCTCCATCAACCAGCCCCGGCCGGCCTCGGCGTGCGCATCCACGGCTTTCCC
This sequence comes from uncultured Armatimonadia bacterium, assembly GCA_964423635.1. Taxonomy (GTDB): domain Bacteria; phylum Armatimonadota; class Zipacnadia; order Zipacnadales; family JABUFB01; genus CAYRFY01. Next base: position 11,232 of record CAYRFY010000035.1, read on the forward strand.
GACTGCCTCGCAGCTAATCTTGGCGGACAATTGGCTCACTCCATGTGATTGCGGAAATCGCCGACCCGAAGCGGTGGGCGGCCGGTTTCGTGATGTGGCTTTGGCGCCGCCGGGTCCCGCTTTGCAGGACGCCCGCGCCCGTAGACGGCATCTGCCTCTGCGACGACTAAACGATCCGGGCCCCCTGTGCGCTCATGTCCGCCACCAGGCCCCGACAGGATACACCCGCGCCGCGGAGACTCTCCAGCATGGCCTGAAGGACTTGCTCCGCGTTCCCGGTGGCGAAGGCGACGATCGTGGGCCCCGAGCCGCTGAGGGCCGCCGCGTGGGCGCCGGCGGACCCGGCCGCTGCAACACAGTCGGCCATGCCCCTCACCAGCGGCGCCCGGTACGGCTCGTGCAGCCGGTCCTTCATCGCCTGGCCCAGGAGTTTCATGTCGCCGGAGAGAAGCGCCGCCAGCACCGCCGTGGAGTGACATGTGTTGAACACTCCATCGGCGTGCGGGATCTGCCGCGGCATGACCCTCCGGGCCGCCTCGGTACTCACCTCATAGTCGGGGATGGCCAGACAGGCCCTGAGGCCCGCCGGCGCCGGGAACCGCGCCACACCCAGGCCCTCCTCATCCGTGCAGCAGACGACCAGGCCGCCCAGCAGCGCGGGGGCCACATTGTCCGGGTGGCCCTCGATCTCCACCGCCAGGTCCAGCAGCTCCCGGTCGCTCAGACCCGTTCGCAGCAGGGCGTTGGCCGCCACCAGGCCACCCACGATGGCGGCGCTGGAGCTCCCCATCCCCCGCGCCAAGGGGATGTCGTTGTGCTGCGCAAGATGCCATCCGGGTGTCGGTATTCCCGTCCGCGTCGCCAAGAGCTGCGCGCTCCGGATCACCAGGTGCTCCTCGCCGCGGGCCAGAGTGTCGGCACCGAACCCCCGAACTTCCACGGCGGTCTCCGCGGCCGGAGACATCTCAATGCTGTTGTACACACTCAGGGCCATGCCCAGGCAGTCGAACCCCGGCCCCAGGTTCGCGGTGGTCGCGGGAACCAGGACACGCACGGTCTCGGGCGCCGAGTGGGTCATTTGCTCCTCCGCGATTCAAAGCAGCAGCATGCACTGGCGGGCGACGACTTCCATCCCCTTGTCCTCGGCCAGAGCGATGGCCTCATCGCTCTCCGAGCCCGGCTGCATCCAAATGCGGGTGATCCCCATCTCCACGCAGTCCTCGATGACCTGCAAAGTCCTCTCCGGCGGAACGACCGTCACGACCCCTCCCACCACCTCCGGCAGGTCCTTCACCGTGGGATAGAGCCGCTCGCCCTCCACCTCATCTCCCCTGGGGTTGACCGGGTAGGCACGGATGCCGATCGCCTGCAGATGTCGCCAGACCTTGTACCCGAACCCGCGGGCGTGGCGCGATACTCCCGCAACGGCCAGGGCCTCCTGGGATGTGAAATCCTCCAAGGTCGCCATCGCCAAGACCCTCCTTGATGCCTGCCGGGTCCACGGGCCGGCGGCCCGGCCCAGAATGGCTCTTCCCGGTTATGTGGGCTCACAGTCGTATCGGCACCCCACGCTGTGCCAGCTCGCGCTTGACATCCTGCACCGTCGTCTCGCCGAAGTGGAAGATGCTGGCGGCCAGGACGGCGTCGGCCTTGCCGTCCGTCAGGGCGCTGTACATGTGCTCCACGCTGCCGGCGCCTCCTGAGGCCACCACCGGCACCGAGACGTGCTCGGAGATGCGGCGCAGGAGCTCCACATCGTACCCGGCCTTGGTGCCGTCGGCATCCATGCTGGTCACCAGCAGCTCTCCGGCCCCGAGCTCGCAGGCGCGGTAGGCGTACTCCAGGGCGTCGACTTCCGTGGGGCGGTGGCCGCCGTGGGTGTGAATGCGCCACCGGATGTCCGCGTCCGGGTTGGCCCCCAGATCGCGGTCATCCCGGCCCTCCGTGGGCACGCGCTTGGCGTCGATGGCCACGACGATGCACTGGCGCCCGAAGCGCTCGGCACCCTCGGTGATGATGGACGGGTTCTCCACACCGGCGGTCATGATCGAGGCCTTGTCGGCACCGGCCTTGAGCACCTGGCGGATGTCGTCCACCGTGCGCAGGCCTCCGCCGACGGTGAAGGGGATGAAGATTTGCTCCGCGGTGCGGCGCACGATGTCCAGCATGATGTCGCGATGCTCCAAGGAGGCGGTGACATCCAGGAACACCAGCTCATCGGCGCCCTGCTCGTCGTACCTGGCGGCCTGCTCCACCGGGTCGCCGGCATCGCGGAAGTTGAGGTACCGGATCCCCTTGACGACGCGACCGTCGGTCACATCAAGGCACGGGACGACACGCTTGGCTAACATGGAGATCTCCTGTCTGCTGCAGCGCCGGGAAAGACGGCGCCCGGGGGCCCTGCGGGCGGCCGCGCAGCGCGGCCGCATCGTGAGATTCGGGTATCGTGACGGCCCTAATTGGCCTTCTGCTCGGAGCGGTCCCGCCACCGGCCCCGGGCCGCTACGGCTCGATGCCGAGGCTTTGCATGGCCTCGCCCACCACGTAGAAAGAGCCCGTGATGCACACCGCCCCCTCCTCGCCGGCCAGCTCCACCGCCCTTTGGCACGCCTGCCCCACGTCGGCGATCTGCTCGGCGGCGTCCCACAGGCCGCCCGCTCTACTCGCCACCTGCTCCACCGGCAGCGCCCGGTCGATGGCCGCCCTCGTGAGGATCACGCGGGCGCCAAGAGGCGCCAGGGCGGCCGCGAAGGCCGAGATGTCCTTGTCTCCCGACATGCCGACCACGAGGATCAGCCGGTCGTAATCGAGGTAATCCGGGACCGCCCGGGCCAGGGCGGCCGCGGACTCACCATTGTGGGCACAGTCGAAGACCAGCCACGGGCGACAGGCCCTGATATCCAGGCGCCCCGGCCACCGCACCTTGCGCAGCCCCTCCGCCACGTGCATGGGCTCAATAGTGTAGCCGGTGGCGAGCAAATGCTCAAGGATGCCGATGGCGACCGCGGCGTTCACCGCCTGGTGCTCGCCGACAAGGGCGGCGTCGTACTCCCCGGCCAGCGGCCCCGTTTGAACGTGAAGCCGGTCCCGCGGCGGTGTCCAGGTGCCGCCCGGCCCCACGGCCGCCTTCAGAGCGGGCGCCTTCCTGCGCACCTCCGGCGTCGGGGCAACCTCCGCCAAAGTCGCCGCCGCTACCTCAGCGATGGCCTGTCTCGCCTCCGGCGGCTGATTGCCCGCCACCACCAGAGGCGTGCAGGGCTTGGCGATGTGCGCCTTCTCCCGGGCGATGGCATCCAGGGTATCGCCCAGGATGTACATATGATCGTAGCCGATGGTGGTGACCGCCGCCACCGCCGGCGCCAGGAGATTCGTGGCATCCAGTCGCCCGCCCAGGCCGGTCTCGTACACCGCGATGTCCACTCCGGCGGCCAGGAAGTGCATGGCCGCCAGGGCGAAGTACGTCTCAAAGAACGTACACGGCGTGAGGTCCGCCTCCTGCCTCACCTGCTCCAGGGCCGGCCGGATGCGGGACACGAGCCCGGCAACATCCGCCTGCCCGATGGGCTCCCCACTCACCCGTACCCGCTCGTGGAACGACACCAGATGCGGAGAGGTGAACAGCCCCACGCGGTAGCCGGCCTCGCGCAGGATGCGCTCCACCAGGGCGGCCGTGGAGCCCTTTCCCTTGGTCCCCGCGATGTGCACCGCGGGGACGGCCAAATGCGGATCGCCCAGGAGAGACATCAGCCGACGTGCCGAATCCAGCCCCACCGTCTCGGCGAAATGCCGATGGAAACCCAGACGCTCGAAGTCCACCAGTGAGCTCAGGAAGTCCACCGCTTCCGGGTAAGTCATCTAGGCCGTCTCCACTAGATCCACCGACTTGGGGACCTTGATCATGGACGAGAACAGCGTCATCAGCAGGGCCATGGCGGCGGCGGCTATGAATACCCACTCATAGCCGAAGGCGGTCCACAGCAGGCCTCCGAGAGTGGGGACCACCATCGCGATGAGATGGTTGATGCTGACACCCACCGAAAGGCTGGCCGTCAGGTCGTCCTTGGTCTCGGCGATCTTGGACATGTACGTATCCCGGGCCATGCCCACGGCAAACAGAAGGTGGTCAACTACGAAGGATACGTAGACGATGTGAAGGGCCGTCTGCTTCGGCAGTCCGAGGTGCTCGGCCCCGGCATAGGCGGCGCAGACGAGGATGAGCATGAAGGAATCCACGATCAGGATCGTCCGCTCCCCCAGACGGTCAATCAGCTTGCCGACCCACGGCGTGAACCAGATCCCGACCACGGACCCCACGATGGACAGCACGGCAAAGGTGGTCGGCTTCTGGGAAAAGACCGTCACCAGCACCCAGCGCCCGAAGGTCAAGAAGACCTGCTTGCGCGCCCCGAACAGGACGTTCAGTACGTAGTAGAGCCAGTACTTGCCCTTCAAAACGAAGCTGGGCCGCTTGGAGTGACTCCCCACAGCGCGCAGGGCGTTGAAGAAGAACGCGGCCGCCACACAAGCGGCGGCCGCGATGTAGAAGCTGAAGTCGAACTGCCACTCCTGGACGAGGCCCATCTGCCCCTCGATAGTGGGTTGCTCAGACCCCCTGCCGAAGATGAGCCACACGATGACCGCGCCGCCGATGGAGCCGATGATCTGCACGGCCCCCACCTGGCCCAGACGCTTTCCGCGCTGGGTCTGGCCGCCCATCTCCATGGTCAGCGAGCTGCGCAGCGGCATGATCAGGTGGCTCCCGATGCCCCAGAAGATCGTGAACAGCAGCATCAGCCACCAGTTGTCGCCCTTGAGCCCCAGGCCCACCATCCCCACGGCCGTGACGATCGCCGAGAGCGCCGCCACGCGCGTCTCGGGCAGGAACGCCAGCGCGCCCATCAGCGCCGCGTTGATCAGTCCCGGGAACTCCCGGATGAACTCCAGATTGCCGCGCGTGGTCGGGGACACCAGGAACTGGGCGTATAGCCAGTTGTTGTAGGTTGTCTCGAAGACCCCGCTGCAGACGCCCATCAGGGCGAGAGCCATCAGGTATTTCGGAAACTCCGGATGAACGGCCGCTATGCGACCGTGCAGACGCTTGAGAAGCATGAACGCATCCAGACCGGTAGAGAGTGAAACCGCGGACCCGTCGCGGTGGACGGTGCCCCTGTCTTGCCCTGAAGAGAAATGTATAGCGAGGCTTCGCCTCAAACCGATGAGCACGGCAGAGAGATTAGCCTCGGGTCGGTA
>CAYRFY010000035.1:16491-22582 GCA_964423635.1 uncultured Armatimonadia bacterium
CGTCCCGGGCGTGATAGCTAATCACCGCGACGTCATCCACGAAAGTGACGCTCTGGTACCCGTAGTCGTCCTCGGGGTCCTCGCCGATGTTGCGGGGGCTTTGCCAGGTGAGTCCCTCGTCCCGGGAGATCATCGTCGTCAACGGCGTGCGCCGGCCGTCGGCTCCGCCCGTGATACGGATCAGCAGCAAGTCTTCCGTCCGCGGCAGTCGCACTATAGTCACCGCACCCGACATTGGCAAGGCCATGTCGGAAAGCAGCTCACCCTTGCCCCACGTGCGGCCGCCGTCCTCGGAGTACGCCCGCCCCAGCACTCCGCTGTAGGTGCGGAACACCATGAGCAGACGCCCGTCCTTGAGTTCCACCACATGGGGCTCCTGGGCCTCGTGGGGTTCCATGTCCACGTCATTGCTCACTTGCCAGGAGTACCCGTCGTCATCGGAGGTGCAGACCATGGCCACGTAGCCGCCGTGATCGTTGCTGTCGGGCCAACGCTTCTTGTACTCGCAGGCCGCGATGATGCGCCCCGTGGAGAGCTGCATCATCTTGTCATTGTGCATGATGATGTAGCCCGGGTACGGAGTGCACAGGAACTGCTCCGTCCACGTCTGCCCCTCATCGCCCGAGCGCCGATAGTAGTTATGACCGTAGTACGGCACGGCACCGGAGCCGTAGATGTACGAGAGCAGTATCTCCCCGTTTGCCAGCCGCTGGAAGCTGGGGTGACAGTAATAGCCCTGCTTCGAGGGCGGACCCGGATTGGGGACGAGGACGAACTCCTCGCCCCAGGTCTTGCCCCCGTCCGCCGACTTGCGGCCCTTGATGCCGTCCTGGGTGTAGCACATAAGCAGCGTGCCGTCCGCGAGTTTTACGATGTCACCGGGCATGCCGCGAGGCCCGTACTTGCCCACCTGCGCCAAAGGCACCACCAGTTGGTCCTCGAACAGCCCCTGGCACAGTCCAACCGCCGCGGACAAAAGCAGCGCACCGACGAGGAAGCTCAGCATAACAAACGCCTCCTATCGCAATCCGGGGCCCCTCCAGGTGGAAGAGCCCCGGTGTGAGTCGGCGAGTGACGGGTCGGCGAGTTCACGGGCCGGCGAGAGGGCCGCGCTCCCGGAAACAGCCACCACCAACGGTCCATTGTCCCGGGAGCGGCGCCCGACGCTTCCTACTCCGACTTCAGCGCCTCGTGGCTCTCCTTGAGCTGCTGGATGATGGGGATCTTCTGCGGGCACTTGGGCTCGCACTGGCCGCATTCCACGCAGGCATCGGCCGCCATGTGCCCGCGGCGGTTGTCCGGGCCCAGACGGCGGTAGATGCCCTTGGCATGCTCCGTCAGGCCCCACACCCGGTGCATGTTCATGGCCGCGAAGATCCGCGAGATCGCTACGCCCTGGGGGCAGGGCATGCAATACTCGCAACCGGTGCAGTACAGCTCCGCCAGCTTCTGATTCTCCACCAGAGCCTGCTCGATGGCCTCCAACTCCCCGGCGCTGAGCGGCTCCTCCCGCGAGGCGGTGGCGCAGTTTTCCTCCACCATCTCGACGCTGTTCATCCCGCTGAAGGCGATGCTCACATGGGGATTGGCCAGGACGAAGCGCAGCGCCAATTCCGGGGTGCTGGCACCCTTGACCAGGCCCTCGAGCTTCTCCGAGGCCGCACCCAGACGGCCGCCGCCCACCGGCCCCATGATCTCCACTCCCATGCCCCGCTCATGGGCGCGGGCGATGACGTCCTCGTACTTGCGGTCCAGTAGATTGTACTGTACCAACATGCCCTCGAAAAAGCCCGTGTCGATGAGCTTCGCCACGTTCTCGGGCGTATCGTGGGTCGAGAAAATGCAGTGGCGGAAGAGCCCCTGATCCCGGGCCTTCTCCATGGCCTCGATAGGCCCTCCGGGCCTGGAGAACTTCTCCCAGCTCTCCCAGCCCAGGGCATGCACGATCTTGAAAAAGTCGATGTAGCCGGAATCGAGGCGCTCGAGGCTCTGCTCCATGCGCCCCCACCAGCCGTCGGCGGTGTCGTCCTGCATGGGGTTCTTGGTGGCGAGGAAGACCTTTTCGCGGCCGAACTTCTTCGCCGCCCGGCCCACCATCTGCTCGCTCCAGCCGTCGTTGTAGCCGTGGGCCGTGTCGATGTAGTTGACACCCAGCTCCAGCGAGCGGACCATGCACTCCACCGCATAGTCCTCGTCCTTCGGAAGTCGCATGGCCCCGAAGCCCAGCGCCGACACCTGAATCCCTGACTTGCCGTATGCTCGATACTGCACGGTAGCTACCACCCCTTATTAGCTTGGTAAGGAGCTTCCGGCGTTGCGAAAGCAGGTTATACTTTACCACAGGCGCGCCAGGGCCGCAACGCGGGGGAAAAGCCCACCAAGCGACCGCCACTCGCCCGGTTGCCGTCCCGCTATCCTCGCCGCCCGAGCCTTCTGAGTAGCTCCCTGTTGTGCTGATGTCCCGTGCGGTAGCCGGTGATGCTGCCGATCACGGGCCGGGAAAGCAGGTACATATCCCCCAGCATGTCCAGCAGCTTGTGCCGGGCGAACTCCAGCGGCACCGTGGGCGCCTCGGAATAGCGATCGGGGTAGATGACGCGGCAGTTGTCTTCGCTGCCGCCCTTGAGCAGACCGGCCGCCTGCGCCTGCTGCAGCTCCTCGATGAGAGCGAAGGTGCGCGCCCGGGCCACGAGTTGCGAGAAGTCCTCACTCTCCGGGGAAAAGCTCGCCACCTGCCGACCGATGAGCGGATGGGAGTACTCCAGGTCGTAGCTGAAGACGGGGGCCTTCGCCGGCTCGGCGCGGATCCAGCGCTCGCCGTCCTGGAGGTGGATGCTCTCCCCGACCACCAGGGGCTCCACGGTGCCCGGAAGCTCCTCGGCCCCGGCCTCGGCGACGGCCTGCTGCCAACCCATGGCGCTGCCGTCGAGCAGGGGCACCTCGGGGCCGCCGACCTCGACGAGCAGGTCGGTGATCGCGTTGGCATACAGCGTGGCCATGAGATGCTCGATGAACATCGTGGCATCCTCGGGCCCGGTGCCCACCGCGCTGCAATTGGGCAGGTCCAGGGTGTGGGAGAGGTGCAGGGGGATGCGGCGGTCGATATCGGTGCGGTGAATCTGCAGGCCCGCATCGGAGGGCGAGAGACGGACGCACATCTGCTGTCCGGTACGCACACCGATCCCGCAGATGGGGCCGACGGGCCGGGCAATAGTCCTTCTTCTCATGCTACCTATCCTTTGAATAGCGCCATCGTGGCGCGGATGAATTGCTTGATGAATGCCGGGATGGCGGGGTCGGAGAACACCTGCTCGAAAGGCCGCATGGACTGGGCATCTCCGCCGACGGCATAGACGCCCACCGCGCCTCCGCCCACGGCGATGTACCCGATCGCCGCGCCACCCACCGCCAGGCCGCCGACAGCGCAGCCGCCCAGCGCAATGCCCCCGATGGCGCAGCCACCCAGCGCCAGGCCCAGACCGATCGAGAGACCCGCAAGAGAGATGACGCCCAGCCCCAGGCCGCCAAGAGCGATCACTCCCAGCGAAAGTCCTCCCAGAGCCACGATCCCGATGGCGAAGTCACCCATGGCAAACACGCCTTTGGCCACCCCGCGCCGACCGGTCTCCGGGTTGATACCGTAGCAGACATGCACCAGGGGCAGGCCCATCCACGTCCTGGCGGACTTGTACTCGCGCCAGGCCATGCGATAGTACCCGGCGCCCGGCCTGCCGGCCGTGGCCTTGAGTTCATCGACCTGCTTTTGCAGGTCCGCCACCTTCGCCTCGAGCTCTTCCTCATGCCTTGTTGCCACGACTCTCACCTCGCACCAAGTAACGGCCGGCGACCCATGCAATATCAGTTCGGCGGCAGGGATCGGGAACCTTCCCGCAGGCGGAGGTAACCCCCACAGCCTGTGTTATCCATATAGAGCCGGGGAGACAAGGAAGAAGGACCGCCATCGCCCCTCGGTCTGACGGGGTCCCCGGATACTGTCGAGAGCGCAAAGCGACCTAATCATCAGGTTGTCTTGAATGATGCAGGTGCTTTCACAAGCGGTGGCGAAATATCTTCATCTACAGCCCATGCGCCGCATCGCCGGCGCTCGGGCATGGCTCGACACCAAATGCAGGAGGAGGACGCCAATGTCCAGACGGGGTTTCACACTCATCGAGCTGTTGGTCGTCATTGCCATCATCGCGATTCTCGCTGCGATCTTGTTCCCGGTATTCGCCAGGGCCCGCGAGAAGGCTCGGCAGACCAGTTGTCTATCCAACCTCAAGCAACTTGGCCTCGGTGTCACCATGTACTGCCAGGACTATGACGAGATCATGCCCATCAACGGTCCCCACGGGGGCGACATCACCACCAAGTGGTGGTCGGGACGCATCTACCCGTACGTCAAGAACGCCCAGCTCTACCGCTGCCCGTCCCGGCAGACCATGGTGATCGCCTACAGCATCAATTACCGGATGTCCAACTGGAGCGCAGGCATTGAAATGGCGCAGATCGAGTTTCCGGCGGAGACGATTCTGCTGGCCGACTCGGAGCCGACTGTACAGTATACACTCGGGGTCAGTGCGGGCACTTCTCTGGACTGGATCTTGCACGCGCCGTACGACCAGACCATCTACACCTGGTGCCCGCCCTTCCCACGGCACAACGGCGGCGCCAACTTCACCTTCTGCGATGGGCACGCCAAGTGGATGACCATCGAATCCACCTGGAACCAGGCCGCCAACATGTCGATGTACACCGCCAACCACAAGTACCAGTAGCCCATGGGCGTTGCAGCCCGCCGGCCGCGACTTGCAGACGGGCACAGGGGAATCTCCCTGTGCCCGTCTGAGTTTTCACGGGGAGGACGATGGCGGAAGGAGCCGCGCCTGCGGGCGTCCAACCTACCTGGGGTCAATCACCACACAGGGAGTGAACAGCGATGGCGAAAGACTATCGGCTGGCGATCGTCGGCGTGCAGCACAGTCATGTGGGCTCGTTGGCCGGGTGGGCCGGTGAGCTGCCCAATGTGACCCTGGTCGCGGTGGCCGATCCCGACAGGGAGCGGGCACAGGCCGTGGCGGACAAAAACGGGGTAGACGCCGTGTACGAGGACCACGAGAAGCTGCTCGCCGAGCAGGATGTGGATATCGTCCTGTGCTGCTCGGAGAACTCCCGGCATTTGACGGTTACGCGGGCCGCCATGGCCGCCGGCTGCCACGTACTGGTGGAAAAGCCCATGGCCGCGAGCTTCCAGGGCGCCCTGGACATGCTTCTTTGTGCCCGCAAGGCCGACAAGACCCTGATGGTCAACTGGCCCAGCGCCTGGAACGTGTCCTTCCGCAAGATGGCCCAGCTCGTCCACGAGGGGGCCGTGGGGAAGGTCTTCTGCATCCGCTCCCGCTACGGTCACGGCGGCCCGGATCGCGGCCTGCCACCCGAGGAGCGGGGCGAGCGCTGGTGGTACAACGAGGCCCTCGGCGGCGGTGCCCTGCTGGACTTCTGCTGCTACGGCGTGAACCTCTCCCGCTGGTTCCTGGGCGTCTCGCCTACCGCCGTCACGGGAATGGCGGACCGCCTCGTCCACGATTTCGGGGATGTGGAGGACAACGCCATCTTGCTGGTGCGCTATCCCAATGCCCTCTGCTCCTTCGAAGCGACCTGGTCGCAGCCCGCGGGAGACGGCCTCAACGGGCCGGTGGTCTTCGGCTCGGAGGGCACACTGCTTGCCGCCACGCAGGACGGCCGCGAAGGCGTCCTGCTCAAGCGCTCCAATGAGGACATACAATTCATCCCCGGCGAGGACCTGGCGTTGGGCCACCGCAGCGGCCCCGAGCACCTGGTGCATTGTCTGGAGACCGGAGAGCCCCTCTTCACCCCGGTCACTCCGGAGCTCAACCTCGAGGTCATCGCGGTGTTGCAGGCCGGCGAGAACGCCGCCAAGACCGGCCAGACGGTGCAGCTCCCGCCCTTTGAGGTGTGAGGTGGCCGTGCACACGGCAAGTGTCCAGACAGAATGGGGCGCGGGCTATAACTCACATTATGCATGAACGCATTGAAGCCACATTTGGCCTCAACCGCGCCCGAAACGCTC
>CAYRFY010000036.1:0-963 GCA_964423635.1 uncultured Armatimonadia bacterium
ACCTTCGCCGCCGGGGGCCGGGGACCTTCGTGGGGGCGCACGCAGCCTACATGGGGATGTGAGCACCGAGGCAGCCGGCCGACAGTCACGCCACGAGCCAACCTCATGGGCACGGGAGCCGCGCCCCAGACAGGCGCGGGCCAGATGCGGACGGCGGCTTTCTCTCGCGGCACGCGCCTGCACCCTCGCCCCTGACTGCGGGCTCGTCGCCCGTCGCGAGGCGAATGCGGTGTGCTCCGTGGTCGCCTGAGCAGTCTGCCGCGAGCCGCAGCGTCTGATCATCGGGACATTCTTCGCAGCACCCCGGAACGTCACGTGGTGCACTGCATCGCGAATAGTGCGTCAGCCGGGAGGCGGTCTCGCCGATCATGCTGTTGAAGTATTCACAGTCAGGTTGTCGTGCCTTGCGGCCAGCCGCCCAGGCCTGTAATATGAAAGGGCTGCACCCAAGGGGGGCACTCGAGTGAGCGCAGAGAAGCAGTTCCAGATACAGCTCGGGCTAAGCGAAGATATGGCCGTCTACTACGCGAACCACGTCGCGGTTACCGGGACAGAGAATGAGGTGATTCTCACTTTTAGCCGTGTGGAGATCATACCCGTGAGTGAGGATGAACCGGTCGTCCGTGCTCCGATCCAGGCTCAAGTGTACCTCCCGCTCACAATCATCGAGGGGCTGCAGGATGCCCTCGCCGAACAGAGCGAGAGGCGCCGACGGCCGGATGGGGAGGGGGACTGAGCGCCTTGGCATCCTCGTTCCGGAGCCACAGCTACCGAGTGCTCACATCGACGCCGATCGCGGTCTGTGACGCTGCGGGGGTTGCCTCGTCCGTGACCGCGCACACGTGCAGCGCCCTGATAGCCACTTGGCCGACGCCGCACCGGCCCTCGCGGACAGTTAGTGCTCCGCGAATCGTCGTCACCCACACCGTGGTGTTCGACATGCCGCACACCGCCGGAGCCCAG
>CAYRFY010000036.1:973-9776 GCA_964423635.1 uncultured Armatimonadia bacterium
CAGCCCGAATTCAGGGCACAGCAGGACGCCTTCACCCGCAAGGTGGCATCGCTACGAGCCGCCAGGGCAAAGGGTGAGCAGATGTACGGCGAGCAATTCGTTGCGGAGACACACCGGATGCTTGAGGCCTTGCGTCCGCTGAGCGTCGCCGCGAACCGGCGGTTGCTCGGTGATGACTAGCGCGCCACCTGTCCCCTCGATCTCCGAGGGCGATGTTCTTCGCCTGAGCAACGACCTGCTCCGGTGGGTGGACGGCACCCCGCCTCCGAGTACAGTCTTTCACCCGGTGGTCGTGCTTGGCGAGCAGAGTCTTCTCGACGATCACAGTCTGGGTATCGCCTGGGTCGTGCCGTGCTCCAACGCGCCGCGCTACCAATCCGATCTTTACTCCATTCCTCTCATCTGCGAGCCGGGCGCCACCGTTGGCGATGGCATACTGGCGATGCCGTGGCTGGTGCAGGCCGCGCGCCAGCAGGACCTTGCCACTTCGTCGCCCATGGGCCGGGTCGAGAGCGAGTGTCTCGCGGAGATCAAGGCCGTGGTGGCCGACGTACTGAACCTGCTGGGATCACAGGATTGGGCCCAGGCTCTCAACGGCTTCTTCGTTGGCGCTCCACCAGACATCCTGAAGGATGCGCTCGCATTGCTCCGGCGCCTTGGACAGTCCCTGCCTCCAGGCAGGTCCCCGACTGACCTAGCGCACGTCATCCGGATCATTGAACGACGACTTGCAGGCACCCCATGACCCTGCCCGTCCCCGGGCGCACCGGCGACAGCGACGCGCACATGGACAGCCCCATCTCTTTGCCTCTCCACGGCCTGGGCTACCGTCCCTCAGCCCTCGCACAGCCTCTCCAGTGTCCTACTCCCCCTTGCCAACCTCCACCCTCGCCACGCATAGCTCCAGCGGTTGCCCCTGCACCGCCAGGCGGAAGTCGGCGCCATTGCTCCGGTTGGCGAACCGCGCGTCACCGATCGTGAGCTTCGCGGTCTTCCACGTCTCCGTGCCCGTCAGCTTCACCCCGCCGCCGGACTTGAAGGCACCGGCGCGCACCGATCCGTCGGGGTCCGACGAGTCGTACTCCACAAGGAAGCCGTCGCAGCCGCGGTCGAAGTAATCGATGGTGACCTCGATCGGCTGAGGGTCCAGGTCGAAGCCGAACCCCTCGTCCACATTGAAGTACAGGTACCGCGCGGTGTGCTCCGTGGCGGCGCTGCGGATACAGTCGCGGTCGCCGACGCGGATCGCCTCGATGGCGCCGTCGGCCGTGGCGACGGCAACAAGGCCGTGGCTCTCTCCGGATGCCCCAAGCGTCGCCCACACGGACCCCGCGTCCGAGTATTCCGTGGCGCCCGAACTGAGGCGCTCGCCCTGGTGGAACATCCGGGCGTACCTGGCGGTGAGCTCGATGTACTGTCGCCCGTACTCCAGGGAGTGGGCGACATCCGTCCCTTCGTGGAACTCATTCCAGGTCTCCACCATCGCGAGCTTCGGCCTGCGGGCCGGATTGAGGCTCAGCAGCGTCTCCCAGGACCGGGAGTAGAAGGCGCCCTCTTCCCTATCACGAACCAGCGGCGTACGCCCCCGCACCGCCGAATGGTCGTAGCCGGGCCCCAGCGCCGCGCACCCGGCCAAAGACAACCCCAGCGCGCCGCCCCACTCGCAGGTGCTGTCGGCCTCGCCCTCCCAGGCACTCTGTTTGATGAGGTACGGGTCCACACCGAAGTCCGCCACGAACCGCTCGCGGACATAGGGGAACAAGGCGGGGTCCTGTTTCTCGGCGAAGGCGGCGGCATACAGGATAACGATCGTGCAGTAGAACCAGGCCTTACCCTCCTCGGTGGAGAGATCCACGCGGCGACTATGCCGGTTGTGCGCAAGCGTGCTGGTGTCGTAAAACAGGGCGATCTTCGGGTGCTTCTCTCCCAGGCGACCCATGTAGTCCAGTGCCCTGACCAGGTGCGGCAGGCCCTGGAACGACCAGTCGTCATAGGCTCCGGGACAGCCCCAGTACACCGGAGCGGCGAAGTCAATCCCCGCGGCGGAAATGTCCCGGAGTTGCTCGCGCCACCAGCGAGTGGAGTGGAAGCTGTAGTCCTCCCAACTGACCGGGTGCGTCGTGCACGTATCGCCGCCGTCCTCGTAGAGATAGTGTGCGTTCTGATAGACACAGTACCAGTAGAAAAGATACGTCCCAATGATCGCCTGATCCCTGGCGAAGGTCTCGACGCCCGCCAGGTCGTCGGGGGTCAGATCGATCGAGGGGCCCGGGGCCGGGGGTTCCGAGAACCATTCCTCCTGGGCGCAGACGGGGAGCATCAGCGGGGCCGAAAGGAGACACAGCACCAAAGGGCATCGCACAAGCAGCACCTCCCAAGTGCCGGCCGCGTACGTCTCGTGGACGGAGGCGGCGCGGGGCCGGTACATCCCCGGAGGTTTCGCGGCGAGGCGGCGACTGTCCTCTTCATAGGCCCTGCCCGGCTTGGGGCACGGCCCGGAGGCCGCATGGGGTGGGAATGGTGCCGCGGGGGGATACGTCTCTTGCTTGACACACGCTCACTCATCAACCACAATGCACGAGACAACATACTGCGACCCGCCCAATCAGGCCGACGGCGGTTCTTCTCTTGCTGCAATTGCACCGGCAGGTAGGGAGTGTCTAGCAAAGTGGCTACCGACGACAAGAGGCGCCGGTGTTGTGGACCTGTGGAACCTGAGGTGGTCCTCACCCGCGAGGATGTTATCTACGACTGTCGTACCTTTGGCTGTCCCATACTACTCCGCAGACTTGGCCGGCCACACGTGGACTGCAATATGGGCTGCCTGCTGCTTGGTGGTCACCAGGCCGGCCAGCCGAAGGCTGTTGAGAACCTGGGCACGTCCCGAGTCGATTAGGAATACCTCGCGCTCCTGGGGATCGGCGAGTAGTGCCTCGATTCCGGGCTCAACCCGGCTGCCTCGATTCCTGAGATCATCCAGAGCGACCAATTCCACTCCCCCCTTTGTCGTCCCAGACCCTTCGGACTGCGACCTGGTCCGGGCGCCGGATGTATGGCCAGATGCTTCCTTATGATCTGTGAGATCAAATCTCACGCGCCGCTGCCTTCGACACATCTCGGCGGCGGCTCGGCACTGTTAGCCATATGAAAACAGTCTACCCGTCACTATGCGCCCGGCAAACACTAATATTACCGTCTCTGCCCCGTTCAAACGCATATATCATACACATTTCCCCAGCCTTGTAAAGCCCATGTTGCGTCTCAACTGAGACACATCTGCGCTCCGGCCATCGCTCGCCCGGCACGCGGCCGAAGTGGTAACCCCAACGCGCCATTGCAGGAGCTCAGTACAGGCCCCGAGCAGGCCGAGACCACCGGCGTGGCGAACCTTGGGCCATAGAGGTTCGGCCGAGAACCCCGCATTCGCCGGGAATGCCATTCTGAGAGCGCCCGCTCCCGAAGGGAGCAGCTCGAAGAATCCTCTGGCATTCAACGGGATTCTTCGCCCAAGCGTCGCAAGCTCGAGCTTGCGACGCCGACGCTCCAGAATGACAGAAACCGGGCCGGCCGAGCTTTTCTATAGCTTGCCGGCTCAAGTACGCCTCTTCCCGCAACGGCCCGGAGGTCTCCCATGCCCCACCGGTTCTGGATCATCTGTCTCGCCGCCCTGGTGCCTCCCGCCGTCGCGGCCCCCATTGCCGAGCGCACTGCCGCCGTCGACCCCCAGGGGATCCTGCGCTGGCAGGACGACGGCAGCGAGGTGAACCTCTTCGGGGTCAACACCTACGTCCCGTTCTCCATCGACTATCAGGCCCTCCAGGACCGCGGGCTCGACCATGACCGGGCCATCCTCCAGGACGTGGAGCACTTCGTCCGCCTCGGCCTCACCGCCATCCGCCTCCACTGCTGGGACCGCGAGCTCTCCGATCGCGACGGAAACCTCAGGGACAACGAGCACCTGCGCCTGCTGGACCTGCTGATCTCGGAGTGCAAAAGCAGGGGCATCTACAGCGTGATGACCCCCATCGCCTGGTGGGGAGGCACCCGGGAGTCCGGCGGCTTCTCCGACTTCTACTCCATGCACGAGATCACCACCAGGCCCGAAGCCTGGCAGGCCCAGTGCAACTATCTGCGCCAATACATGAACCATGTCAACCGCTACACGGGTCTGGCGTTCAAGGACGAGCCCGCCATCGTGGCCGTCGAGCTGATCAACGAGCCCCTCTACCCCGAGGCTACTCCGGACGAGACGGTGACGCGCTACATCGACACCCTGGCCGAGGCGGTACGCGGCACGGGCTGTGACAAGCCCATCTTCTACAACTGCTGGGCCGGCCGCACCGCCGCCGCGGCCGCCTCTACCGCCGACGGCGTCAGCTTCAACTGGTACCCCACCGGCCTGGCCTCCGGAGCGATGCTCGAAGGCGACTATCTTTCGCGCGTCAACGACTATCCCGCCATGCGCGACGAGGCCCTGGCCACCAAGGCCAAGATCGTCTACGAGTTCGACGCCGCCGACGTGCACGGCAACGTCATGTACCCGGCCATGGCCAGGTCCTTCCGCAGCGGTGGCGCCCAGATCGCCACTCAGTTCCAGTACGATGTCACAGGCCTGGCGGATACCAATGTCAACTGGCAGACCCACTATCTGAACCTGTGCTACACGCCCGGGAAGGCCCTGAGCTTCGCCATTGCCGCCGAGGTCTCTCGCCGGATCCCGCGCCTGGCTCAGTTTGGCCCGTACCCCGACAGCACCCGCTTTGGTGACTTCGAGCTCAGCTACGAGCACGACCGCAGCGAGCTTGTCACTCGCGACACCTTCATGTACAGCAACGGCTCCACGAACTTTCTCCCCGATCCTGATGGGCTGGTGCGGATCGCCGGTCGCGGCCCCTCGGTGGTGGTGGACTACGAGGGCAATGGGGCCTATTTCCTGGATCGCCTCTCTCCCGGAGTGTGGAAGCTGCAGTTGTACCCGGACGTCGTGATGATCCGCGACCCGTACTCCGGCGGCCCGCTGGAGAAGATGCGACTAATGCCCGGAGCCTGGCCCCTGTGGCTCAACATCCCGGACCTGGGCGACAACTATCGCTTTGTGCCGGTAGATGCCGACCGCGCGCCGCTGCCGGATGCCGCCATCGCCAATGGCGGCCCTGTGCCCCCCGGCGAGTACGTGGTCCTTGCCGCGGGCGCCACCCCTCCGGCGAGTCTCGAGGGCGTCCGCTACAGCGCCCCTGAGGTCAATGGCCTGCCTCCGGCGGCCTTCGCCCAGATCCCCTCTCGCTGGCGGGAGGGACGCCCCCTGTCCGTGCGCGCCACGGTGGCCGCAACACCGGACGCAGACTGCGTGCTGCACTTCTCCCCCGCCGCGGGAGCCGCCTACCGAGAACTGCCCATGGTCAGGGAGGCGCCCTACGAGTACCTCGCCGACATCCCCGGAGAGCTCATGGTCCCCGGCACCGCCCGGTGCACCCTGTCGGTCCGGACGGCAGAGGGCGTCATCCGCTTCCCCGGAGGCCATGAGGGCGAGGCGACGGCAGATGAGCTGCAGCAGCGCGACCCGGTACCGGTGATGCTCGTAACACCGGAGGCCGAGCTGCCGCGGCTCAGCTCCGACGGAGTGCAGGGGGAGGGGGCCAGGGCCCAGATCGTCCACGGACGCGAGCCGGGCTCGTACGCCCTGAGCCTGAGCGCGCCGGGGTTCGGGGAGCCGCCCTCCTCGGCGGGCATCGACTGGCCCCTGGCCACCGACCCGGCCGCGATCGCCGACTGCAATGCGGTCTCATTCCTTGTGCGTGGCGGCCCGCATACCGGCGCGGCGGAGATCTCCCTGGTGCAAAACGATGGCAATGCCTTCGGCACCGACGTACCGCTCACCGAGAACTGGCGCCGGCTGACCTTACCTCTGAGCCAACTACGGCCCATGTGGTCGACGAAGGCTCAGCAGCCCGACTTGTCGAAGCTCGATCACATCACGATTGTCTTCGGCGCCTGGCTCTACGGAGACGGCCGCGAGCGCGAGCACCTCGTCCAGGTCCAGGAGGTGTCTCTCAGCAGGCGGCCGGATGTGTGGACCGTCGCCATCGCCGCCGCCGACTCGCCCATCGTCATCGCCCGGCCCGGCGAGCAGCAGGCCCGCGTCAACGGCCACAACGCCCAGGCCCGGCGAGTACCGGGCATGGATGAAGCCACGGACGCCCTCCGCATCCACGCCGACGGCTTCGGCGCCCCGCCGGACTGCGCCTCCGTACGCATCCCGCTCGCCGACGAGGCCGAAGGTCTCGGCGAGCAGATGGCTCGGGCCCGGTCTGTGCTCATCACCGCCCGCGGCACGACGCCGGAAACCACCCGGCTGGAGCTTGTCATCCTCGAGCGCGATGGCTCGCCCTGGGGCGTCATGGACTTGGCTCTCACCGAGCGGTGGCAGAGCATCGCCATTCCCATCGAGGATCTCCAGTTCTTCGCTCACTGGCCCCACCCCGAGGGCCGGGGCGGCGAAGGCGACCGCCTCAGAGCGGACGAAATCCAGGCGGTCGGCTTCTGCATTGGCTCCTGGCAGTACGGCGACGAGCCCACCGGCCCGCGGGGGGTGGAGGTCCAGCAGGTCGCGCTGTCGCAAGAGTGAGCGGAGCGCCGCCGGCAGCCCTTGAGGCGCGCCCGCCAGACCCGCCCCACCGGGGCGAAGCTCCGGGAGCCATGGCGCCTCCAGGCCCCGTCTGTAAGGACATTGCTTGCCGATAGCCGGGCGCAGATGCGCTGTAGCCGCCGCTGACGCCCGCCTGCGGGCCCACGGCCCGACTTCTGAAGCCAAAGGAGACCCATGATAGTGATCTTGCTCATCGCCGGTACGCTCGCAATCATCACCACCGCCTTCGCACAGACCGCAACCGATTTTCGCCCCCTCTACGAGGCCGGCCAATGGGAACCGGACACCGTCGCCACCATCGGCAAAGGCACGTCATCGGAACGGACCGACGAGGGACTGCTGATCAGCGACGATTCCTCGGAGCCGGGAAGCATGCGCTGCTACATGCTGAACTGGCAGGCCGATCCCCAGAAGGGCGCAGCCCTCGAGGCCCGAGTGAAGGTGGTCTCCTGCACCCGGCACTTCGCCGTCTGCATGATGGTGGCCGACGGCGTGCATGAGGAGTTCCTCTCGCTCCTGGACGACCGCGTCCTCCTGCACAACTGCGGCCTGGAGGCCATGATGGACACTACCGGCGCCTTCCATGACTACCGCATCGAGATCCACGGGACCGACATCCGGGTGTACGTGGATGGAGAGCTGACCATCGACGGGACCGAGAAGTACACGACGGCCTCGATCGCGGCCACACCCCGCAATCAGTGCAGCTTCGGCGCCGTGTCCTCCAACGACCAGGGCTCGGCGACATGGCAGTGGGTGCGCTTCCGCGCCGACAAGCCGACCCGCGATCTGCCGCAGCCGCCACAAATGGAGGGCCTCGAGGTCTCTGGCGGGCAGACCGTGCCGATCAGCGAAGGCACCATCTACCGCAGCCTGTTTCAGTTCGCCGACGGCCGCCTGGGTGTGGGAGACAGGCTCTCGGCCGATGGCGGACTGACCTGGACCCAGGGCCCCGGCGTAGGCACCGCCGGCTTTGAGTTCGCCGACGGGGAGATCATCATGCCCGGGTTCAGTACGGGCAAAGTCTCTGATGGTGTCTTCTCTCTGCCCCTCAGACGCTCCACCGACGGCGGGAAAACCTTCGTCGCCGAGGAGGCCACTCTCACCATCCCCGAGGCCACCGGCGGCACCGGAGATGACGGCAAGCCCTATGAGGGACCGGCCTTCGATCACTCCATTGTCCAGCTCAGCGACGGCTCCCTGCTGGGAGCGATGTACGGCTACTTCAAGACCGACACCGTGCTATGCCCGACCTTCGATCCCGAATGGAAGCTGTACAAGTACCGCACCATCGTGGTGCGCTCCACGGACCGCGGCAAGACCTGGGACTACCGGGCCACGGTGGCCTACGATCCCGAGGTCGGCCTCGAGAGCTTCTGCGAGGCGGACCTCCTGGTGTTGCCCGAGGGCGAGGTCCTCTGCTTCATGCGTACCGGAGGCAGTGGCGGCCGGTACACACCGCTCTACCTGGCCCGCTCCGCCGATGACGGCAAGACGTGGAGCAAGCCGGAGCCCATCGCCGACCGCGGGGTGTGGCCCAGCGCCTGCAGGATGGAAAGCGGCGTCCTGGTCGTCACGTACGGCCGCCCCGACAACTGGCTGGCCTTCAGCCTCGATGAGGGCCGCACCTGGCAGGGGCACTTCTGCTTCTACCAGGGGCCGACCACAAGCTACAACAGCCTGGCCGAGATCGCTCCCGGCAGGCTGATAGTCGTCTACGACCGCGCCTCCCTGGGCCCCGACGGCAACCAGCAGCGCGGCACCGTGGGCACCTTCTTCACCGTCACGCGGCGGTAGAGCCACGGCCGCCCTTGAACGGCGCCCTGCGCACCGAAGCGGCAACGGACAAACGGCATGCGGTCTTGGAAGACCGCGGGCACGGTGGTCTTCGGTCGGTGTTGTGGGCTCCGGCGTGAGGTGCGTGGTCTACGGTGCGGTCTTGGAAGACCGCAAGGTACGGCACACAGGAGGCAATCGCAGCCGAGAAACACGGCAATCATCTCCGTGCCCGCGGGTCCCGCCCGGCGGGACCCGCAAGGTACGGCACACACGAGGCAATCGCAGCCGAGACACGCGGCAATCATCTCCGTGCCCGCGGGTCCCGCCCGGCGGGACCCGCAAGGTACGGCACACACGAGGCAATCGCAGCCGAGACAC
>CAYRFY010000036.1:9876-20907 GCA_964423635.1 uncultured Armatimonadia bacterium
GGTTGTAGGCTCCGGCGTGAGGTGCGTGCTCTACGGTGCGGTCTTGGAAGACCGCGGGCCTTTCGCCGTTCCCGCGGTTTCGCGCCACGCGCCACGGTCGTTCCCGCCGTCAGGAGGTCTCACCCATGCTGCGGTACCTGCTTTGTCTAGGTGTCCTCGCCGCCACGATCGGCTCCGCACGGGCCATCGAGACGGGCCTGGTGGCCCACTGGACTTTCGACGAGGGAGAAGGGGACGTCGCCCGGGATGTCACCGGCAATGGTCACGACGCCGCGGTCGAAAACGTGGACTGGGTGCCCTCTCCCAGGGGGCACGCGCTCCGCTTCGACAGCAAGGACGACCTGGCCCGATACGGGCAGGTCGACACGATGAACCTCAGCGGCGACATGACCCTGGCCGTCTGGGTCAAGACCGACGCCTCTGTGGAGCCCGGCACAAATCGCATCATCATCGGCGACACCGGCGTGGGGATCGAGCGCAATTTGAACCTGCGCATGGACGGCTATCTGCGCTTCGAGTGGGCCGACGGCACCGCCAACGCCTCCCTGCTGGCCCCGGCCGCCCTGCTCAATGGCACCTGGAAGCACGTGGCCGTCGTCGCCGACTGCGGACGGATGCTGGCCCGCATGTACGTGGATGGGCGGCAGGTGGCCGATATGGCCATGCCCCTGCCCATCAGCACGGCACCGGTCAAGGAGCGTCTGACCGGCTGGTTCTACAACGGCTACTTCCAGGGCGAGCTCGATGATGTTCGGCTCTACTCCCGGGCCCTGTCCGAGGAGGAGGTGGGCCGGCTCTACGCCTCGGAGGCCGAGGTGGAAATAGGCGGCACGCAGGTCCTGTTCGACACCTCCGACTCACCCCCCGTGGGCGTCTGCAGCCTCGCGCTGCGCAACCATGCCGCCGAAGCCCGTCGCCTCTCGCTCAGCGGAGGCGACGCCGAGGCGCAGGAGCTGCTCCTGGAGCCGGGGGCACGGACCCAGATTGCCATCGGCCGGGTTTCCCTCACCCCCGTCTGGGAGGGCCGGACGGACCTCTTCATCTGTGACGAGACGTCGCCAAAGCTCACCGTGACCACGCACCGTGGCGACGCCACCGATACCCAGCAGGTCTCCACTGCCGCCCAGTTGGCCCTGGAGCCTTTCAGCGTGCTTGTCCGGGACCCCTGGCAGCCTCAGGCCGCAGGGGCGAAAGACACCGCGGTGGCGGTGAATCTTGCCGTGCCCGGCGGGCAACTGGCCCATGCCGTGCTGCGCCTGAGGCTGGTCTCCCGCGAGACGGGGCAGGAGGCCCTGGTCCACGAAGTCCACGCCCCCTCCGCGGCCACAAATGTCACCCTGCACACCGCCGCCCTGCCCTGGGGCGCATACGACATGACGGTCTCGCTGCGCAACGCCGACGGCACCGAGGTGGCCTCGACCCAGCGCCTGGTGACGGTGCTCCCCGATGGGGCCCAGCGCATACGTCCGCTGAACAACCTCGTCAGCGAGCTGCTGAACGCGAAAGCCGCGGGCCTCCTGTCCGAGCGCGAGATACCCTTCATGGCCCCCAGGGACGGCTGGGTGTGGTTCCGGACGGCAGGGGAGTGCGAGCTGCGTCTGGGGGACGAGGGACTGCTCTCGGTGGCGGCGGGAGAGTCTCCGGCCGAGACCATGCGGCTGCTGCCGGCGGGGAAGCACACGCTCAGGCTCACCGGTACGCCCACGGACCTCACCGTCCGTGCCGTCCCGGCCCTGCTGTACAACGTCTATCCCTCCTCCACCCAGATCCAGCCCTTCGGCACCCACACCTGGGACCGCCTGAGCCAACACACGCTGCCCAACACCAACACCATCGAGAGCCAGGTGATCGATACCCCGGAGCATCGCCAATGGCGGCAGAGAGGCGGAATGTGGATCGCCAATATCCAGGCTCCCGGCCTGGTCGATAAGCGGCTCTGGACCGCGGAGGAAATGCTGGAGGTCTGGCGCAAGCCCCGCAACTGGAGCCTCGCTGCCATCGACGGCATCCAGGTGGACGAGTACTACCCCGGCAACCCGTCCACCGAGAACGTGCGCGCCGCGACGCTCTCCATCGCCCGGCTGTCGCAGGACCCGGCCTTCGCGGGCAAGCTGTGGATCCCCTTCGTGGTGAACATGCACGGCAGCCCCACCGCGGAGCTGTTCATGAAGACCTCCCTCGGCTGCGGCTGGCCGTTCTCGGTGGAGGTCTACGTGGGGGAGGAGCCCGGCGAGGAGAAGAACCTACAGGCCATGGCGTCCCGCTTCCGCGCCGTGGCTCAGGATTGGGAGCGCGCCTACCCCGGCTCCATGCGCCGCGCCATCTTCACCCCCATGTACTCCTACCTGCCTTACTGCACCACCAACCGCTCGCCCGAGGCGGACTTCCGCGTCCATCTAGACATGCAGATGCAGCTTCTCGCCACAGACCCGGCGTTCTTTGGCCTCTTCGGCGTGCAGCCGTATCGCTCCAACTATGTGGACGAGGAGATCCAAAGCTGCATGGGCCTACTCCTGCGGCACTACTGCATCGAGGGCAAGACCGAGCGCATGCTCGACGACCCGTACGAGCTGGCGCACTTGACCGACCCGGACTTCGCGGAGGGGACGAGCCATTGGCAGGTCGCGGCGGCCGAGGAGGGGAGTGTCGGCGCGGGCAAGTTCGCCGGCTACGGCACGCTGCAGGGCCGCTATCCCGGCCCGTCGTTCGGTGACACGTTCCTGCTCATGACCCGCAGCGGCCGGCGGCCGAACACCGTCCGACAGGAGCTGGCCGGCCTGACGCCGGGCCGACTGTACTCGCTCAAGCTCATCACCGGCGACTACGCCGACCTTACCGGCGGTCAGAGCCGCAAGGACACCCAGGTGCTCAGAATCGACGTAGAGGGCGCGGAGGTCCTCCCGGGTGGCTTCAGCCATCCCTTCCGCAGCGCCCGCGGCCCACAGCCCTTCACCATGCAGTCCCCCTTCTGGATGACCTACCACCGGCTGCAGTTCCGGGCCCTGGAGGAACCGGCAACGCTGATCTTGAGTGACTGGGCCACCGGGGACACTCCCGGCGGCCCAGTCGGCCAGCAGATGATGGTCAGCTTCGTCGAGCTCCAGCCGGTGCTGGAGGTGACAGGTGACAGGTGACAGGGACGGTCCCGCACGGCGGGAGCAGGGGCGGCGGCGGCGATGACGCAGGCGTCCTGGCCGCACTCGCCTATCCCTCCGGCCGGTAGCACAGGACCGCCAGAGTGTTGGGCCCAAGCTCGTAACTCATCGCTCCGGCGTCGTCTTCCGTCCTCCGCCTTGGACCCACCAGCCTCACCGCCTCAGGCTCGGCGATGGTGTTCTCCGTCAGATAGCTCTCCGCCCCCACCTCATAGACGTCCACCGCGGCCGGCACCGTCCCGCCGGCCATGTGCACCCGAACCTGCACCGCCTCATGGGCATCCTTGTTGAGCAGCGCCAGGTAGACACGATCGCCGGTACGCGAGGCGCAATGCGTGATCCGCTCGAATGAGTACTCCGGATCTGTATACAGACCGTCGGGCGGCGCCGCGATACTGTTGTCCCCCTTGAGACTGCTGGCAACCAGCACCTCGCCCCTTTGCTCGCTCAGCAGCTTGAACGCCCAGTACACGGGCATGCGGAAGCCGTAGCCCTCGTCGGTGCACTTCCCCTTGTAGGAGATCCCCTGCTCCCGTGTGGTCTGGATCGAGAACAGCGCCTGAGCGTCATTGCAGAAGGTGTGCCAGAAGGCGGCGTGGATGCTCTCCGCCGGCACGCTCTTTTCCATCAGGAACATCAGAATGTCGGCCAGGAACACCGCCGAGGACATGGTGCGCATCAGCGAGCCGCGGAAGCTCTGCTCGTAGGACATGAAGATGGCGCCGGTCCAGTCCCCGGACCACTCGCCCACGATGAGCTTCGGAGGCGGCTGCTGCCGGCATTGCTCGGCGGCGAGCTTCATCACCTGCTCGTAGCACTCGCGGAACTTGGTCCCCCAGCAGTAGTAGTGCTTCCACTCGTCGTCGGTGCCCAGATAGGGCCAGTTGCCGCCCCAGCCGTTGGCGGCGTAGAAGTGCCAGTCGAAGTAGTCCACCTCCACCTGCAGGTGCTCGAGGAACGCCACGGCGAACTCGCTGCTGGTGGAGAAGTTGATGTCCGGGGCGCCGGGCTCGAGCTTCATCCCGGTGATCGGCCGCTCGACGTTGATGAAAGGCACCACGATCGCGGCGCCCGGCGCCATCCGCCGGATGATCGGGACCAGCCGCTCCAGCGCCCGGGCGTACTCCGCGGCGCCCGCGGCGTTCTCCTGGAACCCCTGGGGATAGCTGTGCACCTCATTGCCCAGTTGGAAATAGCGGATCTTGTAAGGTTCGACCCGGCCGTTGGCGGCGCGCCTGGCCGCCCAATCCACCCCGTCGCCGTCCACGTCGCCGTCCCCCACCAGGTACTCGATGTAGCCCCGCACCGACTCCTCGGGCTCGCCAACAAAGTTGATCTGCATCAGCGGCTCGATCCCAAACCGCTCGCACAACTGCACGAAGGTGTCCAGGTCGTAGACCTCGGTGGGATGGCGCTCGGGGTTTTGGCCGATATGGTCCTGCCAGTAGAAGTTGGCCCACGAGCCCCGGTGGTCATTGCGGTTGAACACGAAGCCCCCCGGGTAGCGGGCGATGCGCAGGCCCGACTCGGCGATGTCGGCCTCGACTTTGGCCAGGTCCGCCGGAGCACGGAGCGGATTGGTCTTCGCGTCGATGCCGGCACCGAAGACGTACGGGCTAATGGGACCGATCACCTGCTGCGGGAACACTTCCACGTCGACGCTGAGCCCCTGGGCCGAGCCCGGCGGGCAGGCCGACAGGGCCACCAGCGCCACCAAGATCCCGGTCTTCAGATAACGCCCTCTGCCGTTGTCCACAGCGTGCCTCCATCCATGTCGTTCCGTGACCTCAGCGGCTCACCATTTCGCCATCCGGCCCTGTGTTGCCCTCCAGCACCGGCCCGTGGTTGCCGCGCAAAACCAGTGGCGCCCTGGACTCCAGCAGCCGGTTACCCGTCAGTATTGCCCCCTCGGTGCCCTCCACCACCAGACCGCCCCAGACCTCATTGTCACTCAGGACGATGTCGTGAATCGCCCGGGGCGCGGCGCCCGCCTGCGGTGACGCGGCATCCCCGCTCGGGCCGCCCGAGATCACCACGGCGTGCGTGGGATTGCCCCGCCCGCGCCTGAGCACGCACCGCTCGATGCGCACG
This sequence comes from uncultured Armatimonadia bacterium, assembly GCA_964423635.1. Lineage (GTDB taxonomy): Bacteria > Armatimonadota > Zipacnadia > Zipacnadales > JABUFB01 > CAYRFY01. Next base: position 15,123 of record CAYRFY010000036.1, read on the forward strand.
TGGTGAGGGAACCCGCCCTCCACGTGCTCGCAATAGAACCACAGGAGTGCCCGCACGTCACAGTCCTCCAGCCGCACCGGAGACTGCATCCGGCAGCTCATCTCGATCCGGCACCGCCGCAGCGTGGTGTCCGGATTGCACTGAGCCTCATCCCAGACCATCGTCCCCTCTCCGAGGCCCGGGATCGGCGTCTCGAGGGTCAACGTCCAGAGCGGGGCCGCCGGCTGGCCCTGAATCGGCTCGGGCTCCGGCCCGGGCTGCGCGGATAGGATCCGCGCGGTGCCCAGAAGACGCCCCGCCGGCTCGTCCACAGCCGTCAGCCGCGCTCCGAGATGCCAGGGGATGGGCAGCAGCGGGAACTTCTGGCCCACCTCGATCTCCGTGGGTGAGAGCACCCGCTGCACCACGCTGGAGTGGGTGGAGATGTTGAAGGCGTCATCGTTCATGCCGGCCAGCGTGCAGTCTTCCCACAGCAGCGAAGCGCTATTGCCTTTGACGTGGAACCCGTCGCGCCACAGGGACATCAGCCGCCCGCTCTCGGGCTTGGGCCGGATACTCACGCGCCGGAAGGTCACGCTCCCCCGGTTCCGCGCCACCTCGAAGCCAAACCACGGTGCCGACCACAACTCCACGTCCTCCATGGTGATGGTATCATTGTCCACCACCGCGAAGCACGGCCCGGGCCCGTAGCGGTGGGCGATCCCGGGCACGGGGAGGCTGATGCGCCATTCACCGGCCCGCACGTCCTCGAAGCCGTCGAAGCCCTCCGCGGCGTACACCCAGGCCCTGTCCGCGCCGTCACCGGGCTCGATACGCTCCGTCCAGTAGTGCCGGCTCAGCGGGCCATAGGGGCCCTGGTGCCAGAGCATGGAGAAGAACGCCTGCTCCCCGTCCTCGCCGCTCGGTCCCCCAACCGGAATGCGGCGCCCCTCCGCCACCTGCACCTCCAAACGGCGCCCGGGTGCATCGACGCCGATGACTGTCCCATCCACAAAGGGCAGGGGGCTGAAGTCCACGTTGAGCTTGCGCACAACCACACGGCTGCAATCGCGCAGGGAGACAAAGCGCAGGTATGGGTCGAGGAGGAACGTGCTCCCGCCGCCGTCGAGGGTGAGATCGGCCCTGCCCTCCAGGGGAAACACGTAACGGCCCGCGGCGGTCCTCACATAGTAAGTCTTGGCCTCGGCGAACTGCAGCCGCACGGGCCCCTCCGCCTCCGCGACGGCCGTGAGCAGTCGCCCAATCGCCGGTCCATCGTCGGTGGTACCGTCGCCGACCGCCCCGAAGGCCTGGGCGTGGAGGACCGTGGGCGCCGGGTCTGCGGCGCAGCAGCCGGCCCCGGCAAGCAATAGGAGCGTCGGCAAGCCGATAGGGACTGAAGTCACAAGGTCGCCTCCGGTGCGCAAGTCTACCTCAGCGTCTCGTTCCCTCTGTCGGGACGGGCACCTTCCCACCGAAGTGACGACGGCGGAGGCCTGCGACCTGCCGTCGGCGAACGGTGCCCAGGATATCCACGGTCAGCCGCGAACCGGCGTGCGGACCGTAGGCTGACTCCGGAGGCGACCATGCACTCCCTCGCCCTTGCCATACCTCTCGCCGCCTGTGTCGCACAGGCCGATCCGCAGGTGCTCTCCGCAACAAGAGAGCTGTTCCTCGACGACACCCTGATCGCCTCGAGCGCCCAAGTCACCCGCCGCATCCACCCGGCCGAGAAGTCGCCTCACAACCCGGTGCTGTGGCCGCAGGAACCGTGGGAGGGTGATACCGCCGTGCTCTACGGCTCCGTCCTGCGTGAGGGGGACAAGTGGCGCATGTGGTACCACGCCGGCGAGGGGGTCTGCTACGCTGAGAGCGAGGATGGCGTCAGTTGGCACAAACCCACGCTGGGGGTGATCGCCGAGGGTGGGCAGGACACCAATATCGTCGTCCGGCGCGGGGCCGCCGAGGGCGAGCCCGGCCATCTGCCCTACTTCTACGAGGTGTTCGGCGTCCACAGAGACGATGCCGACCCCGACCCCGCCCGGCGCTACAAGACAGGCTACCTGAGCATCGACCCCGACTACCACGGCGAGGGCGGCGACCCCTTCCATGGGGGTCAGAGGCGCGGCCTGGGCGTGGCGGCCGGCCCCGACGGCGTGCACTGGCAGCCGATAGACCCCTGGGCCACCGAGGCCATCGTGGACGGAGCCAGCCACTGGATGCGCGACCCGGCCACGAACCGCTACGTGCTCTACGGCCGCACCAAACACGTATCGGAGCAGGTGCGGGCCGCCTGGTCACAGCATCCGTGGTTTCCGAAGCACTGGGGCCGGGCGGTGGCCAGGGCCTCCTCACCGGACTTTTTGCACTGGGACATCATGAGGGTGCAGGAGGCACCGGTTGTCATGCAGGCCGATGTGCAGGACACACCGTGCGATGAGATCTACTCCATGCTGGTGTTTCCCTACGAATCCGTGTACATCGGTCTGGTGCAGATGTTCCACAACCGCGAGGACTCCTGCGAGCTGGACGTGCAACTGGCGGTGAGCCGTGACACGGTTCACTTCACCCGCGTCGGCGACCGCACGCCCTTCATCCCCGTAGGGCCGGTGGGAAGCTGGGACCGCTACAATCAGTCTCTGGCCAACAACCCGCCCATCGCCGTGGGTGACGAGCTTCGCTTCTGCTACGGCGGCCGCACGTACCGTCACAGTCCTTACTCCGGCCCGGACCAGGGCGAGCCGGGCGGTGGCATCGGCTTCGCCACCATCCTCCGCGACCGCTTCGTATCCCTGGAGGCCTCCTTCCACGGCGGCGAGATCGTCACGGAGCCCCTCACGCTCGAGGGTGACACGCTGCACCTGAACGCAACCGGCAGCTTCGGTCATATCATCATTGAGGCTCTCGACGGCGAGGGCGCAGTGCTGGCGACCTCCGAGGACATCCGGAAGGATAGCCTGGACATCCCCGTGACCTGGCAGACCGGGAACCCCTTTACCTACGAAGGTCCGGTGGCCCTGCGCTTCACGCTCAAGAACGCGCGGCTCTATTCCATGTGGTGCACCGGGGGCGAGGGCTGAGCGGTGCGAGGGCCAAGGCCCGCCGAGCCAATGGCGAGGGTATTGCTCCGGGTGTCGGGCGGAACTCGAGCGCAAGCCGTAGCCCCTGGTCGTGGTCCCGCCCTGCGGGCGACCCGCATCTTGGCGTCTCTGCGGGCCGCCTGTACTCCGCCAGAGGTGCGGCCGAAAAGCCCGCCTTCGCCGAGAGTGTCATTCTGAGAGCGCCCGCTCCCGGTGAGAGCAGCTCGGAGAACCTCCCGCGATACAGCGAGATCCTTCGCTATCTCGCCACGCGAGATTCACGCTCAGGATGACATCTTCACGGCAGAACCGCCTTTCCGCCCGGACCTCCGGACGTCCGGCGGAAAGCAGAGTAGGGGGAAACGGCGAACGGCAAGGACAGGCGGCAGACGTCTACGCGTGCGTCCACACCCGCCCGTAGTTCGATGGGATCCACAGGTCCCTGGGCACCAGGGCCTCGACACCATGCAGGTCCAGCCCGGGGTCCAGCTCCCCGTGCAACTCCTCGCGATACCGCCCATCTACAGGGAACCAGAAGGGCGCCCACTTGGGCTCCGCGGTGAAGTTCAGCGCCACCAGTGTGTAGCTGTCCGTGTCCGGGTAGAAGCGAGCGAATACCAGCAGGCCCTGCCGCACGTAGTGCTCGTAGTCGTCGAAGTAGTAGAAGGCCCCATCGCGCACATGGGCCCGAGCGGCCCGGACTTTCAGCAGCCGACGCACCAGACCGATGGTGCCGCGCCCGGGATGGTCGTAGAACCGCTCCCAGTGCACCGGCCGCAGGAACGCAATGCGCGCCGGCCCCTCGGCGGCCATCTGGGCGCTCTCGCACAGCTCCTGGCCCTGCCACAGCAGCGGGATACCCTTGGCCAGCAGCAGACCGATAAGGTAGGGCTGCAGCCGGTACCAGTTCCCTCTGTCGCCCTCGGCGAACAGCGAGCTATCCCGGTATTCGGGGGTGTGCACCCCGAACCGGCAGATGAACCGGCTCTCGTCGTGGGTCTCCAGGTACTGCAGAGGCGACTTGTGCAGGTGGTCGCCGGCGTGCTCTCTCTCCGTGGGGTACCCGTCGGCGCCCAGGCGCGCGCCGAAATCACAGATGGCGCCGTCTTCCCCGCGTGCCACCCGCCCGGCGGCGTGCAGGGTCTGTGTTTGCCAGGTGGCGGTGGCGTACGCACTTTGCAGCGCCTCCCGCGGATGCTCGAGCTGCTCGGCACACTGGATCAGGCGCAGGGGAGCGTCGCCGTCGTCGAACCGCAGGTAGTCCGGCGCCTGCTGAGCCACCTGCTGTTTCACATGCTGGTAGGTGTGGTGCACCACGTGGGCAAAGCCGCGGTAGTGGGGCCACAGCTCCCAGTAGTTGGGGACACAGTCGTAGCGGAAGCCGTCGACGTGGAAGTCCTCCAGCCACTTGCGGTTGACGGTGAAGAAGAGGTCCTGGGCGAAGGCTCTCGTCCAGTCCACGCTGTAACCGTACATGTCCGCAGCGAAGGAGCCCATCATCGGATTGGGCACACCCGCCCAACTGTAGAGATACTCGTAAGCGAACAGCGGGCTGGTGTGGCCGTAGATGGCGTCCACCAACACGGCCAGGCCTCGCTGGTGGGCCTGATCCACGAAGCCCTGGAAGTCGCTGCGCTTGCCGAAACGCTCGTCGACGCCGAAGTAGCCGATGGGTGTGTAGCCCCAGTCCAGGGTCTCCACCACGTTGGTCACCGGCATCAGTGAAAGGCAGGTGATTCCCAGATCCTGCAGATAGTCCAGCCGGTCGGCCGCGGCGGACAGACTGCCGGCGAACTCCATGATGTTGAGCTCGTACATCACCAGATCGTGATGGCGCGGAGTGCGCCACTGTGCCTCACCATCGCTCCAGACGTAGGGCTCATAGCCGTAGGTCCAGGCCGCATGCCTGCCCACACCGAACTCCCGGGCGAAGGGGTCGATGATCCAGTCCAGCATGTCATCGTCGCCGCGATGCAGCGCATAGCGGTACACATAGCGCCCTGGAGCCCCCCAGCGCTTGCCGCTCCCCGGCGCGGTGAGGTCCACCGTAGTGGACCAGTAGTCGCCGTAGGTCGGGTCGACACTGTGCTCCATGAACTGGTTGTAGGGCATCTCGTCCTGGAGAAACTGGTCGCGGTCGTGGATCATGCGCAGCTTGAGGCGGAAGCCATCGGAGGGGTGTATGCCCGGCAAGAGGATACCAAAGGAGACCTTCGTCCCCGCGTGGGCGGGGCCCAGCTTTTCCATGGGCATGAACGGCATCGCGCGCGCCTCCCCGGTTGCAGTGATTGGCTCACTTTCTCCACAACCTGCTTGCTTGCCCCCTGGCCAATCAAGATGGACCCAGGAGACACACAGTCCACAGTTTGCAGTTCGGCACAGGGGTAGAGAAGGCCTGCCGGGGGGACAGACGCGAGAAGCCGCCGGGGGCGGCCCGAGGTGTCGGGAGGGTGATGACGCTCCCGCCTGGCGAGGCCCGTAGGGACCGGCGCCGTTGGCCGTTGGCCGTTGGCCGTTGGCCGTTGGCCGTCTACCTCTCCCAGTCCCGCGAAGCGGGATGTTCGGGAGAGGTCTCCGTGACAGCCCACAGGGCTGGAGCGGAGGGTGAGGGGCATCGGCACCCAACCCACATCGGAGCCTGCCGTTGGCCGTAGCCCTCTCCTGAGCAGCCGTACCGCGAAGGAGAGGGAATGCGGGGCGACAGACCCGCAGGGAGCGGCGCCGTT
>CAYRFY010000036.1:21007-22522 GCA_964423635.1 uncultured Armatimonadia bacterium
GCGGGGCGACAGACCCGCAGGGAGCGGCGCCGTTGGCCGTTCCGCGCCACGGCCGTTCCCGCCGTCACCGCCGTTTGCTTTTGGCCACCGTCCCCTCCGGCGTGACCGCCTCAACCCCCGCCCACTTCAGGCGTTCCATCACGCTCGGCAGGTCCTTCTCGGCCACGAGGACCGAGTCGTCCCCGACCGGTGCGATGGCGCACTCCCTGATGACTTTGTCGTCCAGAAGCACCGTGCGCTGCCGCGCATCCTTGCACCGGATCAGAGTGCTGGGCTCCAGGGACATCTGGGACTTCCTGCCCGACCAGCCCCGCACGGCGATCTGCAAGAGCCCCGGCACTCTGCCGATGGCGCGCTCACGCAGGAATGCGTCCAGCTCCGAGGCGAGAGCACCGGATTCCACGGCGCGTCTCACTGAGGCCTCTGTCAATTGCCGGGCACCGTCCTCGTGGCGCTCGCACCAGCGGTCCAGGAGCCCCGTGGTCTGGAGGTCCGGCGCCGATCCAACGACCTTTGAGGAACCGTCCGCTTCTATTCGGACGGAGCGCGCGGGTCTGTCGTTGTAGAGGGTGAAGCGAATTGCCTCGGTCTTCAGTGTTTCGGCGATGGTTTTGAGTTCAGGCGGTGTGTCGGGCAAGAGTAGGAGCAGCGCGCCCAGGGGCCTGCCGGGGAGGCCCGCGGCCAGGGCCGCGTCACGTTCCTCCTGGCTCGCGAACTCCAGCAGATGCGCTCCTCTGCGCAGGATCAGACGGTCCCGCACTTGCACCCACTCGTTGATCTCGGCCACCACATTCTGCGGCAGCGGCGCCTGCGACCCGGCCGCCAGTCGCTCCAGAAGCTCGTCCGCGGTCCCGCCACGCTCGAGCCCCGCGTGTACCGACTGCCGGCTAAGCGAGTAGTGCACCGTGTGGTCGCGCACCTGTGTGCGCTCGCCATAGCACTCCAGGACCCCGAGATCATCGGCTTCGGCCCGGTCCAGCCAGGCGATGATCTCCAGGTTCGGCTGCACCACCCAGGCATCTCTGCGGCCCGTGGCCTTCGGCGTCCGCGATGCACCGCTCAGCATCGCCAGGCCCATCTTGGTGAGGCGGAATGTCTCCACATGTCCGTCCTGCAGCCCAACCTCCACCACTCCCGCAGCGTGCAGCCACGTGCCCAGCGCGCACTCGATGAGGACGTGCTCGCACCGAGCCCAGCCGTCCTGCAGCACTTTGTCGCGCTCCTTGCCGACGGGGGGACGCGACAGCAACCTCGCCTGCGTACCGAGGTAGCTCTCAAAGTAGTCGGGGCCGACACGAGCGAATAGCGCCTGACTGAGATCGCTGACCCGGTGGAACTCGTCGGGCCTGTCCAGGGCACCGATGCCCACCATCAAGACCAGCCGGCTCGTTGCCGGCGGGACCATCCACCCGCCCAGATTCGACATCTGCGGACCTTGCTGCTCACACGCAAGCCAACCGCGAGCCGTCAAGAACCCCAACACGGCCCGTTCCGCCCACGCCACCACCGAGAGAT
>CAYRFY010000037.1:0-22314 GCA_964423635.1 uncultured Armatimonadia bacterium
AGCTATGGCAACGAGGCACGTAGGCGGCCCAATTGACTTAGCCGACAGGCTCTACCACCACCACCCCGCCACGATCGCCCCGTTCTTGACCCCGTGCTTCTGCCACTTGGCGTGCCCATCACAGCAGCCGTAGTTGCCCCCGCCGTTGTGGGTGCCGGCCGCCTCGTACATGTCCTCCCAGAACAGAATCTGGGCCGGGATCTCGATCTGTGTCTCGCTGATGGGGCCGTAGCCCACCGGCCACTTGGTCGGGTTCATGGCGTACCAGTAGGCGGGGAACACGATGTACGAGTTGAGCTGGTAGTTCGTGACGGCCTTGCCGTCGGGCCCGATCTTGGCGTGAGCCGCGGGGTTCTTGTCTGCCGTGGGACAGAAGAAGAGCTGCGTGTTCTTCACATACGGGGTGAAGAGGGCGACCAGAGCGGAGGCGTCCCACATATTCGGCGAACCATCAACCGCGCCCACCGGGTAGCCGGAGCCGCTGTCCCAGATCACCGGGTAGCAGCCATCGTAGTCCTGGGTGTACATCAGCATCGCCATGGTGAGCTGCTTGACGTTCGACAGGCAAGACGTCTGCCTGGCCTTCTCCCTGGCACGAGCGAAGACGGGAAACAGAATCGCCGCCAGAATGGCGATGATCGCGATCACAACGAGGAGCTCGATCAGCGTGAACCCGCGTGTGTATCCTCTCGGCATTGGGGGCCTCCGGTGTCGATCATTCCTGCTACCTGATCCAGTCTAGGCCCTGAAAAGTTCGCCGGAGGCGGGAATGAAGGAAGAGCGCGGCAAGCTTCGGCGGGGGCGAGCCGGGGAATTACATCGACCTTGCGGTGTTCTTCCATCATCGTGGCAGAGGCCGTCGGCGAGATGTGCCTGCCTCGCCAACGGCCCGGTCCGCGCCATCGCCCGGCAGTACCCCGCCGCCGTCAACGGCGGGACTACCACGGGCTGCCGATGAGGCCCTTCTGCCCCTGTCTTTGCCACTTGGCGTGGCCGTCACAGCACGCGAAGTTCGTGCCCTTGTTGTGGATGGCGCCCTCGGAGTAGGCCTGGCCCCAGTCCTCCCAGATGAACGTCGCAACCGGGTCCCTCACCGAGCCCAGGCTCGTCGGACCGGACGGCACGGAGGCCCACTTGCCCCCATAGGACCGCCACAGGTCCGGCATCACCACCATCGAGTTGACGCTGTAGTTGGTGGGCGCCTTCCCGGTGACCGGGTCGTCCCAGTGGTCTGCCGGGTCCTTGTTCACCTGGGCGCAGTACCAGATCTGCGAGTTCTTCACATACGGGTGCAGTACGCTCACGTACGGCCCGCCGTCATAGGTATTGGGGCCACTGAGGGGTGCCACCAGGTTCCCGTAGGGCCAGGTCCAGCCGGAGAGGTAGTAGATGTACGGGTATAGCTCGTCGTAGTCCTGGGCGTACATCATGGTCGCCAACCCGATCTGCTTGAGGTTGGATAGGCACGAGGCCTGACGCGCCTTGCCGCGGGCCTGGGCGAAGACGGGAAACAGGATCGCCGCCAGGATGGCGATGATCGCGATCACGACGAGGAGCTCGATCAGTGTGAAGCCGTGCGCCGCTGTTCTTCGCATGGATACACCTCCGGTGTCGACTGGTCTTCCCACATGATCGATTCTAGACCCGAGGAGTGTCTCTGAAGGCGGGGATGAAGGAAGAGCGCCGCAAGCTTCTGTGTGCGCGCACCAGGAGACTACCTCGTGCTTGCGGGCTTCTTCCATCTGGGGGCGAGACCGGTCGGGAAGGGCGAGACAGGAGGATACCGCGGGCTCTTGCCAGTCCGCGGGCATACGCCCGTCGGCAGGCGGGCCCGATGGCTGTGGATGACAGCGGGTTCAGAGGTACGGCGAGGGGAATCTCTCAGGGCACGATGAGGCAGCGGAAGCCGATGTAGCTCACGGTCTGGCTGGGAAGGTCGCTGGAGCGTGTGGCGCAGCGGCAGTGGTAGGCGTCGCTGGTCCAGGCGCCGCCGCGCACGGCGCGCCGCTCGCCCTCGGATGGACCTGAAGGATCGTCGGTGGGGGAGAGGCGATAGTAGTCAGGGGCGTAGAAGTCGGCGCACCATTCATACACATTGCCGGCCATGTCCAGCGCTCCACACCAACTCGCCCCGCCGGGGAAGCTGCCCACCGGCTGTGACCAGCCGCCGCGGCCGCGGGAGCCGTAGTGGCAGCACAGGGATACGTCCCACGTCTCGCCCCAGGGGTAGCGGCGGGCTTCCGGGCCCCGGGCCGCGTACTCCCACTGGGCCTCGGTGGGCAGCGCCATGCCGTAGTGGCCGCAGTAGGCCACGGCGTCCTCCCAGCTCACGAACACCACCGGGTGGTCGGGGGCCTGGGTGCTGCCCGCCGGGCGTGTCCTGCCTGTGAGCCCGCAGTAGGTGGCGTACTGCGCGTTGGTCACCTCGCAGGCCGCCAGCCAGAAGCCTCGGGTGATGCGGACGGTGTGGGCCGGCTTGTGCTCGGAGCCGAAGCCTGTGTCCGCACCCATCGTGAACTGCCCCGCCGGCACCCAGACGTAACGGCCTCCGTCGGGGCCGACGATCGCCTGCCCCGCCGTCTCTCCGGCCTGTTTCCAGGCCTGCGGTTCGTCGGCGACGGCGGCTGTGAGCGCGATGAGAAGCCAGAGGGCACCGGGGCAAGCAAGGTATGGGGGCATGATGCAGAAGTCTCCGCGGAGCGAGGCCGTCGGCCCGGCCGTGACACCGGGCCGGGCGCAGAGTGAACGGACAGGTATTTCCCCGGATGCGGGGCGTGGCCCTCCCCCGGATGCTTCGAGGTCCGCCGGCGCGCACCAGACGCCCCTCGCCCTTGCGCCTCGCCGCCGGCGAGGTGCAAGGCGTGAAGGAAGGGAACCTACAGGGACCTGGCGTGAGCGCCGGATCCCATCTGAAACGAGGCCCACAGCGCATGTCTGAGGCCGGCCATCCCGACTACGTCCGGACCGTACACTGCGACCACCCACCCTTCTGGGCCGGAGACCTCGATACCATCTACGGAGAGGTGGAGGCCGCTGGTGTTGGCGATGTGACTCGCATCGCCGTCTCCCCCGGTGGCAGACCGGTCTACGCCGTGGCCTATGGTGACAGGGAGCCCTTCGTGAGCCGCGCGAACTTCGGCTCCGCGGCGGGCGCCCACGACCTCACCGCCTATGCGGAGAAGTCCTCCCGCACCAGGCCCGTGGCCATCATCCTCGGACAGGTGCACGGCAATGAGACCAACGCCAGCACGGGATGTGTGAACCTGATGCACCTTCTGGAGACCGGTGAGGATCTGGCCGGACGCAAGTGGCCGGACCTGCTAGAGGCCGCGGCCGCCTGCCGCGTCATCGTCGTCCCGGTGGGGAATCCGGACGGAGTGGAGCGCTTCTCTCGGGGCTGCCATGTGGGCAATAGCAGGGCCGAGGTGGAGTATTGGGCCCAGGGCACCCGCAGCGATGGCTCCCTGTGGGGCTGGCCGGGGTTCAAGGGCAACCACCCCATGCACGGTGACGTGGGCTTCGTTGGCTGCAATCTCAACGACGCCGGCGTCAACCCGATGCACGACGAGTTCTTCTCTCCCTACAGCCAGGAGGCGCCCGCGATCCTCCGGCTGGCCCGGGAGGAGGCGCCGGAGCTGATCTGTGGCCTGCACGCACATCCCACAGCGGTAGCGGTCCTGCAACCGGCGTACGTTCCCATCTACATCAAGCGCGAGGCCGCCGACCTGGCCGAGCGGCTCAAGCAGGCGTACATCGAGGCCGGCATCCCGCATTCGGAGCCCTTCGTTCCGGCCGCCGACGGCGAGCAGCCACCGGCGCCGGCCTTCAATCTCACCAGCGCCCTGTTCCACACCTCCGGCGCACTGTCATTCACGCTGGAATGCCCCTGCGGCATGGTGGCCGACAATGCCCTGGCCTGCAGCCACGAGGAGATGCTGGATATGCAACTGGTGCTGTACCGTGAGTGCTTCCGGTACGCCCGGCTGCGGCTGGAGGCCTGGCCGGGGGCGGTGTGCTGAGGGCACTACGAGCCGCGTGTGGCTATCCGGTTGGCGTTGGGGGGAGGGTGCCGCTTCATCCGTGGCCCGAGATGCGGCGGGACATGCAGGCTGGGCAGTGGCAGGTCTGGTGCTGGAGGCAGTAGTGAACGAGGCCGTGAATACAGCCGGTCTCGTCTGCATGGAACTTGTGGATGATCTGGTCCAGGTAGGTCGTGTCGCAGCGTTCGTACCGGCGCGACACCGCGTAGGCGGTGAAGTCGGCCAACTGCAGTAGCCGAGTGGCCGTGGAGTCTGTGAACAGCGGCACTTCAGCGATGTGGCGCAGGCGCCCGAAGGGCGTGCCCGCCGCGCGCCAGGAACGGACCAACGGCTGCAGGCGCTCCTCTTCGTGGGTGCGATCCATCACGATAAGCCCTCTCTGCTCGCCCCAGTCGGGCGCCATGTTGGCCAGGAAGAGGTCGAACCGCTGACACACGTGCTGGAAGGCCAGCTCGACCGGGTCCTCGTTGGCGCGGGCCGCCTTGGTCTTGCTGATGGCTGCCGCGAAGAGCGTCAGCCCAGGTGTACGCGTGCTGGCTATGAGTTCGTACACATCCTCCAGGATGCTCTGTCGCGTCGCCTTGGGCACGTTCTTCCACGGGCGCTCTCGGTGCTGGAGGATGGGGCCAGCATGGAACTCGATGCTCTCCGACGAGTCCGGAAAGTAGCGTGATGCTATGGCGTCGAGGTCATTGCTGAGGAAGTACGGCTGCCGCTCAAACACAGCACAGCCCCCGATGACGAAGTACTCCTCACCGGGGTTCTTGACGGTCCCAGACTCGTCGAGGTAGAGGATGAACATGAAGTAAGACGCAGCCAGGCTGGGCGTTCGCCCGAGACGGACCGCGTTCCCGCAGCCCTCCTGACCGCACTGCAATTATACCCATCGCCGGATCATTGTCAAACGGATTGCGGACGGGCGGACGGCTTCATGCGCAGACGGGTTGGCGCATCGTGACTTGGGGGCGAGGCGGCTGCTTCGACACCGGTGGGGACAGTCTTGACGCATCGTCGGTACACGCACCCTCGGGAGGTCTGAGATGTGGTACCCCTTGGCGCATTGGTGGGCCGGTGGCCGTTCAGGCCGCCTGACCTTGGCCGCTCAACTCAGTGGTTGCTCCGCAGGAGGACGGGGGGCGATGTGCCGCCTTGCACCATCGTCCGGCGTGTCCATCGTGCTGATAGCGGCCATCGCTCTTGTCCTCGCACTACTGCGGGCCTGCCCCGCCCTGGCCCACGACGTCCTGCGCTGGGAGCAGCGTTCCGAGAACTTGCTCTCCAATGGGGGCTTCGAGACGGATGGGACCGAAGGACAACTCGCCGCCGACTGGGTAGGGTTCCGGGAGCTGAAGAGCGACAGAGACTCATCGGTGGAGAGAGTGGTTGACGCCCACTCCGGACAGTATGCCGTGTGTTTGCGGGCCGAGGGCGAGAGCATCGCGGGCCTCAACCGGGCCTACGTTGCCGGCGAGGGCCGCGGCGCCATGCTCCCCCAGACCAGGGGCTGGGCGGAGTTTTGGTACAAAGCGATCCATAGTGGGACCGGCGAGAACCTGCGGGTCTGCGTCATCGGCATGCTGGAGGATGGCTCCGCTGAGGCCGGGGGGCGCCGGACCTACGCCGTTCCTCCGGAGCACATCGGCGACGGGCAGTGGCACCGGGGCACCATCCATTTTGACTACGGTGCCTCCGAGGCGACCCGCGCGATCCAGATCGCCCCGCGGATCAACGAGGGGGGCAGGCCGGGCGACGGCGAGTTGCTGATCGATGACATCGCCGTCTACCGTGCAGGGCCGGACTGCGCCGTGGACGAGGGGGGCTTTTCCGCCTCGGTCGCCATGGCCGGAGAGACGGTGAAGCTGCGCGGGCGCGTGCGGAACCTCAGCTCGGGCGATGAGATGACGATCTCGGCCCGCGCACAGCTCACCGGCCCGGCCCGGATCGTCGGCGCTTCCGAGACGGGCGTGGCCGACGTCGGCCCGGGGCAGGAAGCCGGCCTAGCGTGGGACGTGCGCGTCACGGGGATAGGTCCCATCACGGCCCGCGTCACGGTCGGTGGGGGCAAGTACGCGGAGACGAGTTGGCCTGCGGTGATGCTGGGCGTGGCACAGAGCGGTGAGGGTGAGGTGGCATTCCAGACCGCCGCGATGCGGCTACGGTACATCGCCGTCACCGAGCGCTGGGGCACGCTGGCCGTCGATGCCCGGCCGGACGAGGCGGCACCCTGGCGGCCCGTGGCGACTATTCCCTTCCTCGGCTGGGGCGTCGTGGGGCCAGAGCGCAGCATCGTCGTCTTCCCCGCCTATCGGTACTCCGTGCTGCCCGCTACGTGGGGCGGGGAGGTCGTGGATGCGCAAGGACGTGTGTGGGGCATGCGGCTCAGCTTCTCCGAGGGTGCCGGGGGGGCTTTGCGTCTGCACGCCTCGGTGTGGGGCCCGAAGGGGCCGATCCACACACTCATGGGTCCCTGGGTGCTGGTGGGGGAGAGCCAGGCCAAGACTGAGGCCTGCCTGCCCGGTCTGGAGTACCTGACCGCCGAGGAGGCTTCCGGCAACGAGCTGGACGGCGTGTATCCTCTGAACCTGCGCTGGGCACCACACCCCAACAAGGTCACGATCCCGGCCATGTCCGTGAGCTACGAGTGGGGGACGGTTGGGCTGACCTGGGACCCGCTGCAGAAATGGGACGGCCGGCAGGATCGCCCACAGCCGGTGTTCTCCACTCCGAACCATCTCGGCGATCAGCCTAACACGCTGTTTTCCCTGGCGCTGCCCGGAGGCATGCAGGGCCGGGGGGAGAACCGCCTGGAGGCGGAGACACCCTACACCGGTCCGGATGTGTGGTTGCAGACTTCGGCGGAGCTGTTCTGCGCCCCGGGCAGTAACACCGACGCGGCGATGAAGTGGTACCTGGACACCCACGGCCCGGCGCCCGAGCCCGAACTGCCCCGCAGCCTGGAGGAAAGCCTCCGGCTCTGTCTGGACAGCACCGAGAGCCGCTTCGACCCGGAGAGCCAGGGCTGGTATGCCACGAGCTGGTGGAACCGCGGCACGGGCAGATCGCCGGTGGTGGCACGCATGCTCTGGCTCGACAGCTTCCGCACCGCGGACGAGGCCAGGCGGGACCTGTGGCGCTCGCGGGCGCGGATGGTGGCCGAGAATGTCCACGGTGGCATCGGGCTGGACGCCGGCCTGTATCTGGGAGACCTGTGGTCGGCGGTGCAGACCGGGTACAACTCGGCTCGGGCCGCCGTCGCCGGACAGCAGGAGGCGGGGGGCTGGGGCTACGGCGGCAACGCGGAGTGGGACCTGGGGAAGAAGGGCAAGGCCGTCTCCGGGACCACGGCCGCGCAGGCCCTCAGACTGCTGGAGGTCGCGGCCGCCACCGGCGATTCTCAGGTGCTGCAGGCGGGTCTCAGAGCCCTGGACTTCTGCAATGCTCATGACCCCATCCCCCGGGGCGGCCAGACCTGGGAGGTGCCTCTCCACACGCCGGATGTGATCGTGGCCGGCTACCTGCTAATGGGCCATATCCGGGCCTACGAGCTCACGGGTGACACGGTGTGGCTTGCCGGGGGCCGCCACTGGGCCTACAGCGGCCTGCCCTTCGTGTACCGGTGGCATGCCCCGGAGCGGCCCATCATGCCGTATTCGACCATCCCCGTCCTGGGTTGCAGCGGCTTCACGAACCCCTGGTACGGCCGACCGGTGCAGTGGTGCGGCATCGCCCTGATTCACCCGTATCAGCGTTTCGCCGAGTACGACCGGGAGCAGGACTGGGCGGCCATCGCCCGCGGCCTTACCATCGCCTCGACCCAACAACAGGTGGACTTCGGCCTCCGGGTGTATCCCGATACCGCACAGACGCAGGAGGCCGACCTGTACTGGGCCTACCCGCCCCGGGAGGACCTGCAAAGGTACGTGGGCATGTACCCCGATAACTTCAGGCTGTTCGCCGACAAGGACTTCTGCTGGGGCTACATGCTCTCTCCCAACAGCCACATCCCTCTCTCCGAGTGCATCGCCTGGGAGCTGGGGTTCCAGACGCAGGCGCGCACGTGGACGGTGGATGCCGGTGCCGGACGCATCCATGTGACGGCACCCGTGCCGGTGCGGGACCTGACATTCGAGGATGGCGTGCTTTCCTTCAGTCTGGACAGACCGCTGCCCATGCCCCTGCGGGCAATCGTCGCCTGCGTTGGCGAGCCGGAAGAGATAGCGGTGGACGGCCAGGCGCTACCGCGTGGCGATACTCAGTCCGAGGGTGCCGAGGCCTGGGAGTACCACGGCCTGCGGAAGATGGCGATCGTGCAGACCGAGGGAGCGCGCGTGCGCGTGAGCGGCATCGGCTTCTCGGCCGCCGAGAAAGATGACCACAGCGAGCTCACGCGCTGGGATTTCGAGCAGCCCGGTGACAGCCGGGGCTTGGCCCCCGATCACGACATCGTCGGCTTTTCCGTGAGTGGTGGCAGGCTCCGCATCGTCACCTCGGGCGATGATCCGTACTTCAGCGTGAGCGGGCTGGCCGTGGATGCGGAGCGCTACAAGACCGTGCGGGCGAGGTTGGCGGTGAGTTGCCGGAATGCTGAAGACCGGGGCAGGTCGTCAGAGCTGCAGCTCTTCTTCGCCGCACCGGGCCAGGGCCCGGAGGCCGGCCGCGCGGTGTCGGCTCCGGTCCGCTGTGACGGGCAGATGCACGAGGTGACGCTGCAGGTGTCGGTGCACCCGCAATGGCGGGGCACCATCGGTCTTCTGCGCCTCGATCCGACCCACGGCCTGGGCCCGGTGGAGGTGGAGATCGACGAGATCTGGCTCCAATAGCAGGCCGCAGGACGAACAGACAATGGGGAGGCCACATCATGATCTGCGCACTTCTGGCTCTTGTCACGGTGGCCACCGCGGAGCCGGTGACCCTCAACCGTGGCCCTCTGCAGGTTGGTCTGGACGTTTCGACCGGAGAAGTGGTGAGACTGTCGCTATCCGGGCGAGACATCGCGGGCGACAAGACCGGCGGGTTCCGGGTCCGTGACCATGCAGCGGGGGAGCAGTTCGCGGTCTTCCCCGTGGCTCTGGAGCCTTCGGCCGACGCCGTGGCTTTCTCCGGTGAGGCGCAGGGCCTGCAGCTTACCGGTGCCCTGGCGGTGGAGGCCGGACGGATAGACGTACGCGGCGAAATCGCCGACCAAAGCGGCCGCGACCGCTGCGTAAGCCTGCGCTTCGCGCTGCCTGTGGCCCCCGAGGGCCTGCGCTGGAGCCGCGACCTGTGCCGGCGCGTGCCGGTGGACGGCGGCTCCCCGGTGACCAATGCCGGCAACGTGGGCCTGGGCAGTGGCAAGCTGGACCTGTGGCCCCTGTCCGCGGTGGACTGTGGGGCCGGGACACTGGGGCTGGCCACGCGCATCGACGAGCCGGCGATCTTCCACTGCCTCGCCGACGGGCAAAGCGGGCAGTTCTGCATCCAGTTCGACTTCGCCCTCACGGAACTGACGACGAAGCTACCCCGGCGGGCGCCGTTTCACTTCGCCGTTCTGGCCACGGACACTCCCTTCGGTCTGCGCTCGGCTCTGGATGAGTACTATTCCACCTGGCCGGACCTGTTCTCCAGGCGTACCGACCGCCTGGGCGGATGGTTCGCCTGGGGCGACGTCCTCCACCTGGCCCCACCGATAAGCGACTTCGGGCTCATGTTCCACGAGGGTCCCGACGCCCGGGGACACGCCACCGACGCTGTGCTCGACATCCCGCGTTACCCCTACATCGAGCCCGGGATGTACCAACTGCACTTCGGCGACCTCGACCACCGTCCCTCGCGTGAGGAGATCATGGCTCGGCTCAATGAGTATGCCGCCGAGGCCGGGGACGCCCAGAAGCCGGCGGGCCTGGACGAACGGGCGGTGTGGGACCGCAGGATGTGCCGGGCGATCCTCAGGTCCGGGATTCGTGATGCGGAGCAAAGCCTCGTCATCGCTCAGGTCGGGCAGTACCCGTGGGTGGTGGGCAGCCGCTGGGCCGCCCAGTTTCCTCTTCTCCTGGACCCGGACATCGAGCATGGCGCGGCGGCCACCTACCTGGAGCAGATGAGACGCAACCTGGAGAGCCCCGACTGGGGAGAAGGGCGATACCTGGACTCGTACTCGGCCCACATCCGCTCGGTGGACTACTCGCCGCAGGCCCTGGCGGTGGCCGACTTCCCCGTCTGCTTCGACCGTGAGCTCCGTCCCTGCCAGCTCATGGCGATCCCCATGTTCGAATACGTCGAGGCCCTGGGCAAGCTGCTGGATGAGACCGACCGGACGATCCTTGTCAACGCCTATGGCCATTCGGCGCCCTTCCCGTTCCATCGCTTCGACATCCTGGGCAAGGAGCACTGGGCCAGCCCGGTGGGAAGGCTGTTTGAGAGGTACCGCTGCATGGCGGGCCAAAAAGTGGTGACCGATCTTCCCTCAGACACGCCGGTGGACAGCGATTTCCTGCGGTCCTGTCTGCTATACTGCATCTTTCCGGGCGGTTACGGCCGGGGTGACTGGGGCCAGGAGAAGATGCGCGCCGACTATCGCCGCGTGGTGCCGCTGTTGCGTCTGCAGAGCCGGCTGGGCTGGCGCCCGCTGACCTTCGCCTCCGCCTCGGCCCCGGAGGTCCTCGTGGAGCGCTATGGTGCGCCGCCGGGGCCGGTGATGTATGCGGTGCACAACCGCTTCTTGGCCAAGGCGGTGACGCTGGAGATGGACCGTCGGGGCTGCGGGCCCGGAGAGCTGCAGTGCCTCGAGTTGGTGGACGGCAGGCCGCTGCAGTGGGAGTGCGAGGCCGATCTTGTTCGTGTGCGACTGGGGATGGGCTCAGGCGATACCTGTCTGCTGGCTCTGGGGAACCTGGACAGCTTCGGCAGGCTATATGGTATGATAGCTCAGGACAAGAAAGAGGATGTGGCTCTGTGCCTGAGGGAATGGACGGCGCGCAGAGGTGAGCCGCACCCGCAGGCGGAGCAGGTCCGCGCTGCGGCGGCCGACTCGCCCGGTCTTGAGCCCGCCGATGACCCGCTGAACGTGCGGATAGCAGAGCTGCTTGCGGAGGCGCGGGAGGCCGAGGCCTATGGCGCCGCCCCGCCCACTGTGCCGTCTGCTGCGGAGATCCCGGTCCCCCGCGAGCAGACCCGGGGCGCGACGCTGCCCTGGAGGGAGACCTTCGACAGTCTCGACCCGGAGCGTTGGCGTTTCGACGAGTCTCACCCGGGCATCGAGACCCGCGAGGGGAGACTGGCGATGTTCCTGCCTCCGGGCAGGAACTCCGTGAGCATCACCTCTCAGGAGGCCTTTGACTTCGGGTCCGGCCCGGTTGAGATCAGCTACAGCTTCGAGTTCAACCATGCCGGGCACCAGTGGTACCTGATGCAGAGTCTCAATCTCAGGCCGTCCGCTTCCGGGGCCGCCGATGACTTCCTCCACGTGCGCTGCGACACGGGGATCAAGATGAGGCTGGAAAACGGCGAGACGCCCGCCAGCGGATACGAGAAGTCGCTCACACCGTACCAGAGCTATCAAACCAACGTGCCCCACCAGGTTAGCCTGACGCTGGATGGCAGGCGCTTCCGGCTCCTGATCGACGGCCGGTTGCACGGCGAGGGCGAGCACGAGCTGCAGTTCGGCCTGGGGTACATCACCCTCGGGCTGTATAGCGGCCACGGTGGGCATGATGACGTCTGTTTCTTCGACGATCTGCAGGTCACGCAGGCGCAGACCGCTCCCTGACGCTCCGGGGAGCGGGCCGCAAGAGCCAACACGACGGGGCCGTGGCCCCGGGGAGGCAAAGGTCCGGATGAAGGTTCATTCACTACTTCTCGCAGTGCTTTTGGTCGCGCTACTTGGCGGTCTGGCCCAGGCTCAGACGCTGCAGGAGCGTATCGACATCCTGTGGCAGCGGGCGGAGCGTCAGGCCGAGGTGGGCAAGCTCGATGACGCGCTACAAAGCGCCGACCTGGCCGTGGAGTTGGCCCCCGAGAGCCCGGATGCCTGGTGGCTCATGGGCTGGACCCGCGCGGTGCGAGATGAGTTTGCGCAGGCCGAGGATGCCTACAAGCGGGCCCTGTCTCTGGCGTCCCAGAGCGCCGATCTACACAACAACCTCGGCTGGATCTACTACGCCCAAGGCAAGCTGGACGAGGCTCTCGGCGCCTACACTGAGGCCCTCAACCAGGATCCGGACTTCTGCCTTGCCTACATCAACGTGGGTCTGGTGTTGACGGACAAGTCGGAGCTCGAGGCCGCCGCCGAAGTGCTGCAACGGGCCATCGACGGGGCCGAGACCTCGAGCCGGAAGGCGCAGGCCTGCAATGCGCTGGCCTACTGCAGGGCCCATCAGGGTGATCTGAAGGAGGCCCTCCGCCTGGCCCGCCTGGCCCTCAGCCTGGAGCAGACCAACGCTGTGTATCACGACACCCTGGGCGTCATGGCCATTCTGTCTGAGCAGGTGAAGCAGGCCGAGGGGCCGTTGCGCAAGGCCATCTCCCTGGGCAACATGCCCTGCTCCCACGCGGCCCTGGCATACGTCCTGGCCAAGACCGGAGACAGCGCGGGCGCCCGGACGGAGCTGGCCGCCATCGAGCAGGCGCTCGCGGCCCGGCGCGCATGCCGCGACCTGGACTTGTGCTTCTGGGCCGGCAAGGCCTACCAGGAGCTGGCCATGTCCGAGCAGGCCGGACGCGTGTTCGCCATGGCTCTGGAGAGCTGGCCGACCCACCCATGGGCCGCTGAGATGAGGGAGCCATAGCCAGTCCGGGCCGTGCCCCAGAGGCCGTTGGCTCAGGGCCCCGCAGTAGGGGATCGGCCGGGCCCGGCGCTGCCAGGGGTCCGCGGCCGCGTCCTGGCCTCTTGCCGGCGCTCCCCAAGGCACCGCGACAGGACGGCCGAAGTGTGGATCGCAGGCCCTCAGAGGGTGGGTCCCTGCACACAGAGCAAGGAGGTCGATCTGTTTGCGACCCTACAGAGCCATCGGCAGACTGCGCTCCGCTCGCCGGGCGGCGGTCTGTGGACGCTGTTTGTCCGGCCTCATCGTGGCCATTGCCGTTGTGCTTTTGCCTTTCGGCGTGGCTTTTTCCCAGACCGATCAGGAGAACGTGGACGCCCTGTGGAAGAAGGCCGAGGGCCAGTTGCGCCAGGGCGATCGCGAGGGGGCCCTGGCTACCGCGAAGGCGGCTGCCGAGGCGGCACCGGAGGAGCCGGACGCCTGGTGGCTGCTGAGCTTCGTCCATGGTCAGCGCGGCGAGTATTCGCAGGCCGAAGCCGCCTGCCGTGAGGGGCTGCGGCTGGCGCCCGAGCACGCCGGGCTCTACAACGACCTCGGCCTGGCCCTGGGGTACCAGGGACGCCTGGAAGACGCCGTCGAGGCCTTCCGGCGCTCGGTGAAGCACTCCGAAGAGGGTACCGCTCTCGCACTGGCCCACAGCAATCTCGGCTGGGCACTGCTCCGGAGCGGCAGTCTCGACGAGGCGATCGCCGAGCTCAACGAAGCCATCCGCCTGCAGCCTGAGCATGCCCTGTCTCACCAGCGCCTTGCCCAGGCCCTATGGGCCCAGGGCTTGCGTGAAGAGGCCGTGGTGGAGTACCGCAGGGCCGTCTCGTTGAGCCCGAGTTCGGCCGCCGCCCGCACCGGACTGGGCCGAGCCCTGCATCGCCTGGGCCGGCTGAAGGAGGCCATCGAGGAGTTCAGGGCCGCCGTTGGCCTCAATCCGCGCTTGGCCGACGCCCACTATGAGCTGGGATTGGCCCTGCGCGACGACGGCCAGACGGATGCGGCGGTGGATGAGTACAAGGCGGCACTTGCGCTGAATACGGGGCACGCCGAGGCCCATGTCGCCCTCGCCGGCGCCCTGGTCGTTCGGGGCGCGCTGGATGAGGCCGTTGCCCACTATCAGGATGCCATTCGTCTCAACCCCGAGCTGATCGCCGCCTACGATGGCCTGGGACAGGCTCTGGCCGTTCAGGGCAAGCTGGAGCAGGCCGCTGCTGTGCTCGAGAAGGCCGTCGCGATGAGCACAGACCCCAGGACGACCGCCTATGCCCGGAACAACCTGGGACGTGTGTACCTACAGATGGGCAAACCCCAGGAAGCCATGGCCGCGTATCAGGCGGCCCTGGATGACCCCGCCTATGACACCCCGGAATTGGCTTTGGCCAACATCGCCGAGGTCCTGGTCAGTCTGGGGCGTCACGATGAGGCTGTGGCCAGGTACGAGGAGGCGCTGCAGCGCAGGCCCGACAACGGCGTCATCCACTACCAGTTTGGCAACGCCCTGTGGGCCAAGGGCGATACCGAGCGCGCCGCCGCTGAGTTCCGCGAGGCCATCGGCCTGGACACCGATCCGGTGTTCACGGCCTATGCCCACAACAATCTGGGCCTGATCCTGCTGGGCCAGGGCAAGTTGGACGAAGCCATCCAGGAGTTCCGGCAGGCTCTGGACAACCCGGCCTACGACACTCCGGAGCTGGCTTTGGCCAATATCGCCGATGCCCAGGAACGCAAGGGCGATCTGCAGGCCGCTCTGGAGAGCAGGCGTGAGTTGGTCAAGCTCCGGCCACAGGATGCCCGGGCGCATTGCCTTCTCGCCGGCATCCTGCTGCGACTGGGCAATGCCGATGAAGCCGAGACCGAGTACCGACGCACGATCCTGCTCGGCTCGGACGCCTGGGCTACCGCCAACGCCCACTACGGCCTGGGAATGGTGCTCCAGCGGCAGGGCAGGCCCGCCGAGGCCGTGGTTGAGCACAAGGCCGCCCTGGCCAGCGCCGACTTCACCACTCCCGCCCTGGCACATCTGGGGATGGGGAAGGCTCTGGAGGATCAGGGCCTGCTGGACCAGGCGATATCAGAGTATCGCGAGGCCGTGCGGCTGGACCCCGATCGTGCGGCGGCGCGCAACAACCTCGGTGCCGCACTCAAGCGGCGGGGCTTGCTGGACGAGGCCGTCGGGCAGCTTCAGGCCGCGATTGCGCTGGATAATGATCCCGTCTCCTGTTCCTATGCCCGGTACAACCTGGGTGGTGCCTATTATCTCATGGGCAGGCTCGAGGAAGCGGTCTCTGCGTACCGCGAGGCAATGGACAGCTCTGCCTTCGACGTGCCCGAATTGGCGCACGCGTCGACCGCCGAGGCATTGGTGGCCGCCGGGCGCGTGGAGGAGGCCATCGCCGAGTACCGAGAGGCCGTGCGGCTCGCGCCGGACGCGGTGGACCTCCGGCTTGGGCTCTCCCGTGCCTATGCCTACGCCGGTTCGCTGCAGGAGGCCAGGGCCGGGCTGGAGACCGTCGCAGCCGCCGCGCCGGACAACCCCGACGTGCTCTTCGCCCAGGCGGCCATGGCGATCATCCTCGGCGAATTGCCCCAGGCGGAGGTGCCCCTGTCCAGGGCGATGCGCCTGCCGCAAGTGCCGGACAGAACCAGGGCCGCTCTGGCCTACTTCCTGGCCTCCAGAGGCAACCCGGATGGGGCCCGTACGCAGCTTGACACTCTGGCGGAAGCCCTGCGGGCGCCCGAAGCAGACGGCGATGCCGACCTGCTGTACTTCACCGCCCTGGCGCAACACCAGATCGGCGACACCGCCGCAGCGGCCAAGACGGCGGCCAGGATCACCGACCGCTGGCCCCGGCATCCTCTGGCTCCGGCACTTGCCGACGGCTAGACGGCGGGTGCCGTCGCGATGGTCGGGCCGGGGCTCGAACCGAAGCCGTTCGCCGTGGTGAATATGCTCCCATAGACCCAACCGGGAGGGGCCACCGCTTACAATGGCACGCCTGTCCATCCTCACAGGGGGATTGCTCCTGGCCATGTCACTCCAGGCCCACGCCCAGAGCCGCATCGTCACCCTCGCCGGCCTCTGCCTGCACGACGATGACGACTGCCGCAACCTGGACTACGTCCTGCGGAGCTCTGAACAGGCCCTGGCCCGAGGCGGTGTTGACCTGCTGGTCATCCCGTACGCACCGTTCCTGTCCTTCGCACAGGAGACCGCGGCGGAAGACCTGAAGCCCTTCGCCGACCTGGCGCGCGCCCACAAGGCCTACCTCTGCATCGCTTTGCACGAGGTCGTCGCCGAGCGGACCTACGCGACTTCCGTACTGCTGGATCGCAGCGGCGACGTTGCCTTCGGATGGCGCAAGACCCACGCTTTCCCCGACGACGACCACCTGGCTCTGGGCGACGCGCTGGAGGTCTACCATGCCGACTTTGGCACCATCGCCGCCATGATCGGCACGGACTTCTACTTCCCCGAGGTGTATGAGACGCTGCGGATGAAGGGGGCCGAGGTGATCCTGTGGCAGCACTATCCCGAGCGTTTCCGGGAGCACAGCACATGGGAGCCACTGCTTGCGGCCCGTGCCTTCGATAGCCACTGCCATCTGGTCACCGCCATGTACGCCGACCCGCGGGCCTATATCACCAACCGCTACTCCATGGGCATGCAGGGCGCGGCCTTCGGTCGCAGCATGGTCATCAACCGCGTGGGTGTGCCCATCGCCGATACCGGCTATGCCGAGGGCCTCGCGATGGCCACGGTGGACCTGGATCGCCGCAAGCGGGACCCGTACGACCCCTGGGTGCAAAGCGAGAACGTCTTCTTCGTCAACTGCGTGGGAGACCGCGAGGCTCTGGCGCCGATAGCCGAGCCGTGGACGCCACCGGTGACCGGGCCCTACTCCAGGCGCACCGCGCGGCTGGCGGTGATCTATCTTCATCCCCAGCACTCCTGGCGCAATGGCGAGGCTCCGCGGCGGCTGCTGGAGCTTCTCGATCAGGCCGCCGAGCTCCGGCCGGACGTCATCCTGGCTTCCGAGATGTCCGCCAACGAGCAAGACGAGACCACGCAGGAGGTTCTTGGACTGATCGCCGAGAAGGCCCGGGCGCTGAACGCCTACATCTGCATCGGCGGGCTGGGCGACGCGGAGCACAGCAGCATCGCCCGAGTCTGGGACCGCCAGGGCAATCAGGTCTATGGCCAGCCCCTGTACTGGGTCAAGGGCTTCCCGGAGATCAAGGTCTTCGACACCGACTTCGCCCGCGTCGGCTGCCACTCCTGTGGCGATCTGTATACCCCGATGTTCGACCGCGTCCTGGCTCTCAAAGGCGCCGAGCTGATCCTGGACCCCAGCCAGATGTGGGGCGGCTCAGGCCGCATCAACGAGACGCTCCTGCGCGCCCGAGCCATCGACAACGGCGTCTGGCTGGCCTGCGCCCACTGGAATTCCTCCGACCCCGGCCTGCGCAGCGTGGCCATCGACCCCTATGGCCAGGTGATGGCGGCCTCGACGTTCCAACAGGAGGGCATCTTCTCCGTGGACATCGGTTTTGAGGACACGAGAGTCTACTACGCCGGCGAGGCCCCGGATCGGCCGACGCCGGGCACAGAAGGCATCGGCACCTACATCACCGGAGACCTCCCACAGCAGCATCCGGGCTGGCGTGAGATGATCTTCGGACGCCGCCATCCGGAGCTGTATGCCATCATCCCCACCGTCAACGAGGTCATCATGCAGTACCGGCCGCAGGAGGGGGAGTAGGGGAGGGAGCGGGCCGCCTGTGCCTTCAGTGGCCCGGGCTCTCCAGCCCGCGTTCCGAGCGGCTCCGCTCGACGACCGCCGCCCGAGTCCCGCCGCACCAATGACGACGGCCGGCAGGCCAACGAGCCTGCCCCACCAATGGCCGGCAACCACCCACCCGAGGAGGCGCTCCCGGCATGAACGAGACCGCGCGGTATGTGAGCGATGTGGTCCACGACACCCCGGCTATTGACGTCCACAGCCATCAGGGCACGCGGGGCATCTGGCAGGCCCGGAACCTGTGGGACATCCTCTCCTATCACTGGCTGGCCGCCGACCTGCGCTGCGCCGGCTGCCCGGCCGAGGTCTTCACCAGCCGCGAGATGGACCCCAGGGAGAAGGTCAAACGCACCGTCCCCTACTCGGCCTCCTGCCGCAATACTGTGAACCACTGGTGCTTCATCAGCATCTGCCGCGATCTGTACGGCTTCCAGGGGCGCTATTTGGATGCAGGCAACTGGGAGGAGCTCTACGAGGCCGTGGCGGAGAAGGCGGATGATCCCGAATGGGAGCGGCAGGTACTCTCGCGGGCCGGAGTGAAGAGGGTCTCAGCCGCCCAGAACGAGGACCCGCCCCGCTTCCCCGAACACTACTTCATGTATGATTCGGCCGAGTACCTCTTCTGCCCGGGGGTCCATGGTGATACCCATAGCTGCCTGCGGCGCATGGGTGGAGCCATTACCGACGCCGAGTCGCTGCGCGAGAGCATCCACCGCAATGTGCGCAGCCTCCTGGCCGATCGCAACGTACGGGCCCTGCACGTCTGGGCGCCCCTCACCTGGACCTACACGGCCGCAGATCCCGGGCAGGCCACCCTATTGCTCCACAAGGCCCAGGCCTCGGCCCGCATGACTCAGCAAGAGCTCGACGAATTGGCCTCCTACACCGCCGACTGCACCGCGGAGGTCTGCGGCGAGTTGGGGATCGTCATCCAGCTCTTCTTCGGCTCGGTACAGATGGAAGAGAGCGGGCCCTATGTGAGCATGTACCGCCCGGAATGGTTGCGGGCGCTGGTCCCCTTCCTCTCTCGGCATCCGCAGACCAACATAGACCTGTTCATGGCGACCAGGCCCGTCAGTCACGAGGCGGCGGTATTGGCCCGCAACTACCCCAACCTCTGGCTCTCCGGAGCCTGGTGGCAGGGCTTCACCCCCACGACGCTGTCTACGTTCTTCCGCGACCGGCTGGAAATGCTCCCGATGAACAAGTGGAACGCCTTCTTCTCCGATGCCTACTGTGTGGAGTGGATCCACGGGAAGGTGACGCTGACCCGCAACCGCCTGGCCGCAGCCCTGAGCGGCGTCCTGGAGGAGGGCCTTCTGGACAGAGATTCCGTGCCGGACGTGGTCCGCGCCGTGATGCACGGCAATGCGGTGAGGCTGTACGGGTTGGGCGGGTAGGCGGGGGCAACGGCGGGGTGCCCGGGGCACCCCTATTCCGCGAACTCCTCGGCGACCTCCTGGGCCAGTCGCGCCCACTCCCACAGCCGCCGCGGCTCGTGGGCCACCGTGCTGATGTCCTTGAGGATGATCTCTGTCGGACAGGGGCTCAGGTCACGCAGCTCCCGGCGCAGCTCTCGGCGCGGAAGCTCCGGGTCCCACCGAGTCATGGCCACGATCGCCGGATTGGGCTTGAGCGAGGCCACGTACCGCCCGGCCAGCTCCTGCGCCATCCTGGCCTTGTCGCACTTGGGGCTCACGGACACCTTCCTCAGGTTGGGGATGCGGCCAAGAATCTCCATCTTCGTATGCAGGGGCTCGCAGCAGCCGTAGTACGTCAGGCCCCAGCGCTCCAGCCACCTCATCTCGTGGCGCAGGGCGAACTCCCAGTGCATCTGCGGTGAGATCTCCGAGAAAATCTGGGGGGTCGCGCAGCCCCACAGGTCCCTGGTTGTCACGCGCTCGGGGTCGTAGCCCGGCCGTGGCAGCTCGTCGGTGGCCGAAAGCCCGCCGGAGCCGGCGTGGTCATTGGGGGGCGGCAAGGTCAGGAGATTGAGCCGCTCCCACTGGTCCAGGCGGTGCAGGTAGGCGTCCACCAGCCGCTCCATGGCGGCGTTGACCAGCTCCGGGTTCAACGCCATGTCCAGCATCGCCCGCTCCACGCCGTACCAGGTGATCAGCAGGTCCCACGGGGCGAACCAGTAGGTGCTCACTCCCAGCTTCACCACCGGGCAGATGCCGTCGAACAACTCACTGAGCGTCTCGAAGCGCCGCTCGGTCTCCGCCTCGTCATGTCCGATCTCCGGGAACCTGATCTTCTCGATGTCCTCGAGACTTTGGATCTGGTGGTGGAAGCTGCGGCTGGCCAGGCCGCTTTCCACGTTCACGTCGGATTGCTCCTGGATCCCAAACCCTGTATCGGTGATGGCGTAGGGGCAGTAGATCACGCCGTCTATGACCTGATCGTCGCGAACGTGGTGCCACTTATACAGCGTCTCGCGCATCCCCCATTCCAGCCCCCTGGCCCAGGGCTCCTCCGTTCGCAGGGTCAGCTCGTCGTCGACGTTCATCTCTTCCCAGGGGATCTGGAAGATGCTCACCAGCGGGCGGGTCCTCTGCAGCTTGTTTAGCTTCGTCCACATCGCGTGCTTCTCGCGGTGCACGGGCAGAGCAGCGATATCGGCGATTTGTCCGGCCAGATCGCGCAGGATACGGGTGTCTTGCGGGGAGAATGCCATGGTTGCGTTCGCCTGTCAGATGGGTGGAAGATGATCGTGGCGCGACATTTCGCCACATGGCGGCCCGCCGCCTGCCCGGCCGCGCGAGGCCGTGCAGGTCTCGCGACCCGCGGGGCGAACTCCTCCGCTGCCCGGTCCTCCGGCGGTACTATGGACCCATCGCACTGGAGGCAGACTTCATGGCCCTTATCGACTTCCGCGCCCTGATGATCCTGGAGGTGCTGGTTACCATGGCCATACCCCTGGCCGGTCATGCCGTGAGCGTCGCCCCTGCGGAGATGTCTGAGACAGACCGCTGGGTGACCGGCACCTTTGGGCAGACCGGCGAGGCGCCGCCCCCGGCCGGCCGGCTGGAGGTCCTTGCCAACAACGACACCGTACAGCAAAACGCCCGGCTCTGCCGACCTTTGAAGATGGCCGGTCGGTTCTACCGCAGGGGGCTGTTTTGCCACGCCCGCAGCGAGGTGCGGGTCCATCTTCCCGGGCCCGGTGCGCGCTTCGAGGCCCTGGTGGGTGTGGACAGCAATGAGCAGACTTCCGGCGGACGGGGCAGCGTGGTGTTCGCGGTCACGGCCGGCGGCGCCGAGCTGTTCCGCTCCCCAATGCTGAAGGAGAACTCTCAGCCCGTGCCGGTCGGCCTCGACCTCCAGGGCGCCACCGAGATCTCCCTGCTGGTGGAAGACGGCGGGGACGGGATTGCCTGCGATCAGGCCAACTGGGCCGAGGCGAAGGTGACGCTTGCAGACGGCGGCGTGCTGTGGCTGGGCGACATGCCCCTTCAAGACCCTCATGCCCCGGCTCACGCCGCCGGCCTGCCCTTCTCCTTCATCTACGGGGGCCGGCCGTCGTCGGAGCTGCTGCCGACCTGGAAGCAGGAGACCTCCACGAGAAGCCTCGAGGGCGGCCGCACCGAGCTGACGCGTACCTACTCAGATCCCGATACGGGGCTGGAGCTGCGCGTTGTCGCCGTGCGGTACTCAGACTTCCCGGTGGTGGAGTGGACGCTGCATTTCCGCAATGGGGGCGAGCGCGAGACGCCGATCCTCCAGGACGTCCGGGCCCTGGACAGCGGGTTTTCGCGGTACGAGTGGCCGCCCATGGAGGGGGTGGAGTTCCGGCTCCATCATTTCACCGGAAGCCCGTGCCGGCCCGATGACTACCGGCCACATGTCACCGAACTGCGCCCCGGGCAGGCAATGCACGTGGGAGCCGCCGGGGGCAGACCCACCAACAGCGACCTGTGCTTTTTCAACCTTGAGTGGCCCAGCGAAGGCGTCATTCTTGCTGTTGGCTGGCCGGGCCAGTGGGCCTCGAGCTTCACCCGCGATGGCAAGAACTCGCTGGGAGTGAGGATCGGCCAGGAGCTAGTGCACACCACGCTGCACCCGGGCGAGCAGATCCGCAGTCCGTTGATCGCCCTACTCTTCTGGAAAGGTGACTGGATCAGGGGCCAGAATCTGTGGCGGCGCTGGATGCTGCAGCACAATCTCCCCAGGCCCGGGGGCAAGCTGCCGCCGGCGCCCCAGTTCGCCGCCGCCAGCTCCTACCAATTCGGCGAGATGGTCGAGGCCAATGAGGAGTGCCAGGTGCTTTTCGTGGACAGGTACCTGGAGCGCGGCCTGAAGCTGGACTACTGGTGGATGGATGCGGGGTGGTATGTCAACCAGAGCGGCTGGCCCAATACCGGCACCTGGGAGGTGGACAGGGGCCGGTTTCCCAACGGTCTGCGGGCGATCACGGATCATGCCCACCAGCGGGGCGTGCGAAGCATCCTGTGGTTCGAGCCCGAGCGCGTTACTCCGGGCACATGGCTGTACGACACCCACCCCGAGTGGTTGCTGGGCCGCGATGGCGAGCAAAAGCTGCTGAACCTGGGCGACCCCGAAGCCGTAGACTGGTGGGTGGAGCATGCCTCGAAGGTGATCTCCGAGCAGGGGATCGACCTGTACCGCACCGACTTCAACATCGACCCGCTGCCCTACTGGCGCGGTAATGATACCGAGGACCGTCAA